>JALZID010000259.1 GCA_030860485.1 Pseudomonadota bacterium
CAGGTAAGGGGTGTCACGATCACAGGGACGGAAATGGCTCATGCGCGCTCGCTCATCGGAACCCTGACCGATCCGATCCCCTCGCGCTTGAAAAGTTCCACGCTAAGTCCGACAGGCTGCTAGGGCATCAAGGTGGGCACCGGCACGATTGTCGATGCCACGATCATCAGCGCCCCGCCCTCCACCAAGAACAAGGACAAGCGCCGTGACCCGGGCATGTACCAGACCAAGAAAGGCAACCAGTGGTAGTGTATAAGGAAAATAAAAGCTCTTTTTCCTCAGAAGGCACGGTATTTTCACAAACCCTCAGGCCCAGAGGTCCGTAAGTCTCAGCGTGACGGCATCGAAGGGGGCGACACAGGCGGACTCGTCATCGCGATAGCAGCCGAGAGGAGCCCAGTGCGCATCGCGCAGGGCATAGGCCTCCAGGGTGCGTTCCTTGGGATCGACCAGCCAGGCATGGCGGACCCCATGACGGGCATAGAGCGGCATCTTGATTTCGCGGTCCTTGCTGCGGCTGCCCGGGGAGAGGATCTCGCACACCCAATCCGGCGCGACCAGGAAGCGCTGGTCCTCGGGGATGTTCGGCAGGCGTTCGCGCCGCCAGCCCGCGAGGTCCGGCACCACCACTTCGGTGTCGGGCACCAAGTGGACCTCGGGCTCGATCAGGATCCACCATCCGCCCGGACCTCCCTCGCCGAACCGATACGGCGGCCCCAGCCGCATGCCCAGAACGGACTCCGCGTGCGCGTGACGTCCCGTGGGCCGCGGCTGGGTGTGGATCTGGCCGTCCAGGATCTCGCCCGTCAGCCCTTCGGGCAGGCCCGCGAGCGTCTCGTACAGCCCGATATTGCGCCGGAGTGGCACGCTCATAAATTCTGGCTCGGCGTGGCGATCACGTGCGGCTGCGGTCCTACTGGCCCCTTTCCCATCGCTGGCGCTACCCTGCCTCACGGCGAATGTAGGTCCCGGACCCTGCGGCCGCCGGAGCCGAGGGTCTTGCGGAGGCGCCGGGCTCACGCCGCATGATGTCACTCACACTCATCTGCGGCAACGGTCGCCGCGTCCGATCGGAGAACCGGTGGCGCGTACCCCCGTTAGCGAGCGATGGACTCTCGCCCGAGGCCACCGCGCCCCGCGGATGCCCCATGCGCCGGAGCACGCAGTAGCATATAAGGGCTCGTAACATAACGCGCCGAGCGCCGAGCCTCCTGTGTCAGGATCGATGGCACCGAACGTAGAAAAATCGATGCGAGCGAAAGTGATGCGGGGGTTTGGGGTCCGCGGCTCTTGACGGTCCCGCCGGCGAGAACCTGGGCCGAGGTCCGGCTACGACCGCGGGTCGTGATCGTCGGTGCCGGCTTCGCCGGGATGTGGGCGGCGCGGGCGCTCGCGCGCGCCCCCGTCGAGATCACCGTCATCGACCGCCGGAATTATCATCTCTTCCAGCCCCTGCTCTACCAGGTCGCGACCGCGGCGCTGTCGCCGGGCGATATCGCCTGGCCCATCCGGCGCATGCTGCGCCGCCAGCGCAATACTCGCGTGCTCCTGGGCGAGGTCACGGGCGTGGATGTAGAGCACCGCGCCGTATCCCTCGGGGAGCAGTCCATCCCCTACGATCACCTGATCCTCGCGACCGGCGTGCGCCACGACTACTTCGGACACGATGACTGGGAGGCGTCGGCGCCGGGTTTGAAAGAGCTGGACGACGCTACCCGCATCCGCCGGCGCATCCTCCTGGCCTTCGAGCGGGCCGAGTGCGGATCCGATCCGAGCGCGCAAAGGCGGCTCCTGACCTTCGTGATCGTCGGGGGCGGGCCGACGGGGGTCGAGCTGGCCGGGGCCATCGCGGAGCTGGCACGCCGGGCCCTTGCCGCCGACTTCCGCCATATCGACCCGACCAGCGCCCGCATCCTCCTGTGCGAGGCCGGGGAGCGCGTGCTGCCGGCCTTTCCAGAGGCCCTCTCGCGCTACGCCGGCCGGGCGCTGGCGCGCCTGGGCGTCGAGGTCAAGCTCAAGAGCCCGGTGACGGACTGTGGCCCCTGGGGCGTCACGGTCGGGACCGAACGGGTGGAGGCGGCAACGGTGTTGTGGGGCGCAGGGGTGGCCGCCTCGCCGGTGGCGCGCTGGCTCGGCATCGAGGCCGATCGGCTGGGACGGGTCCCGGTGACGCCCGACCTCTCGGTACCCGGGCTCCCCGAGGTGTTCGTGGCGGGCGACGTGGCGTTGGTCTCCGACGCGACGGGGCGGTCCCTGCCCGGTGTCGCACCGGCCGCCAAGCAGGCGGGCGCCTATGTCGCTCGCGTCATCGCGGCGCGCGTGTCGGGAAGGCCGGCGCCGCCGCCGTTTCGCTATCGCGACTTCGGCAACCTCGCGACCATCGGCCGGCGTGCCGCGGTCATCGATTTCGGCTGGCTCCGGATCAAGGGCGGGATCGCCTGGTGGATCTGGGGCATCGCCCACATCTATTTCCTGATCGGCATGCGCAACCGCCTGATCGTCTCTCTGCAATGGCTGTGGGCCTATCTCACCTTCGATCGCGGGGCGCGCCTCATCACCGGCCGCGAACGCGAGAACTGAAATCCTCCCAACCGGCCGTGGTCCTCACGATTCGCGCCCTGGCGGCCCGCTCCGAGGAGTCGGGCCAGGGCGCCGTAACCCCCCATCCTCGAGTTGACACTCCCCGCCGGGGCGCGTATGCTGCATAGCAACATGACGGCAGTCGTGGGGAGAGGGATGAAGTGAAGCGCGACCATAGTTCCAAGCGGTACTTGTGGTTCCTGGGGTGGGTCGCGCTCGTCGTCGTCCTCTGCGCCCCTCTGCGGGCGCGCGCGGCGGATCCGCTGCCCGCATACAATGCCGACTTGAGCCAGACCTCCGTCTCGGGGCTATCCTCGGGCGCTTTCATGACGACCCAGTTTCACGTCGCTCATTCCGCGACCTTGGTCGGGGCCGGGGTGATCGCGGGCGGGCCGTTCTATTGCGCGGGGGCCTACCGGAGCCTTTCGTACCTGGAGGCTGCCACGACCATCTGCATGCACCCCTTCGGGCCCGGGCCGGACGGCAATAAGCTCTACGTTAAGGCAGAGGAGTTTGCCCGCTCGGGGCGGATCGATCCGGTCGCGGATCTGGCCACCGACAGGGTGTACCTCCTCAGTGGGGAGGTCGACGATACGGTCACCACCCGAGTGGTGGATGAGACGCTGGCGTTTTACCAGGCGGCCGGCGTGCCCGCGGCGAATATCAAGTACGTCAAGACCGTCGATGCGGGTCATGCGATCGTCACGAACAACAGCGGCGACTCGTCGTGCGCCGTCACCCAGCCGCCGTTTATCAATGATTGCGACTTCGTGCAGAGCCACGAGCTCCTGCGACACATCTACGGCACGTTGAAGCCGCCCGCGCCGAACCCGGGCGGGGGCATCGTGACCTTTGACCAGCGCGAGTTCATCGACGCCGACCGCTCCAGTATGAGCGATGTGGGGTACGCGTACGTGCCGAAGTCCTGCGCAAAGGACAGCTGCCGGGTCCACGTCGCCTTTCACGGCTGTCAGCAGGGCGCCGCCCAGATAGGCGATCGCTATTACACGACCACGGGTTACAACGAGATCGCCGACACCAACGCCATGATCGTGCTGTATCCCCAGGCGCAGGTGTCCGACCCCATCCCTTTCAACCCGAAGGGATGCTGGGACTTCTGGGGATACTCGAGCCCGGATCGATCCAATCCCAACTTCTATTCCAAGCAAGCCCCGCAGATAGCGGCGGTCATGAGCATGCTGGAGCGCCTGGCGCAACCACGACCCTAACCACCTCACCCGAACCGGAGAAAGCGTATGCAACAGACACTCTTCAAACAATGGCAGGACCTCAATCAGATCTCGCTCGACTGGTATCGCGACACGAGTGAATCGCAGGCGGCCGCGATCAACGACTGGATGGGGCTGCAATCCGACCCCGGTACCTGGGCCAAGTTAGCCAAGTCCTCGCTGGAGTCCTTCAGGTCCTGGTCCGATCTCGGCGAATCCAGGTTCAGCGATCTGTGGCAGGCACAAATGGGCAAACTGGATCTCGACGGCGTGGCCGCATCGATCAGGGAGCTGGGTGGCATCCAGACGAGCGCCTGCACGGCGTTCTTCAAGACCCAGGCCGGCATCATGAGCCTCTACACCGATACCACCGCGCAGTACCTCGGTCTATTGAAGCAGGCGAAGGGCGTCGAGAACCTGATCGCCACCCAGGCCCACCTCTTGACCGGCGTCCAGGACAAGCTCAAGACCTACTCCCTGGATTGCTTGCAGATCGCCGGATCGGTCAAGGCGGCCATGACCGCCTGGGCCGAAAAGGCCCTAGACACGGCCGCGGCCGAGGACAAGAGGGCCGCACCCGCACCCGTGTCGGCGCCGCGCCGCATCTCGAAAAAGACCGGCCCATCGGCCTAGACGGGCGGCCTGTGGACCGGATACAAGCCGCGCCCTAGCGGCGCACCCGATACAGTTACGCCCCGGCCGCCCCAACAAGGCAGATATTAGTCCCCGCGGATCGGGCCCGGATCGGGCTAGCGCAGGCTGATGATCGGCCAGCCGTGCGCGCGCGCCGCGGCCGCCAGGGGCGCGTCGGGATCGACCGCGACCGGATGGGTCGTCGAGCGCAAGAGCGGCAGGTCGTTGTGCGAGTCGCTGTAGCACCAGCTGTCCGTGAGCGTCTCGCCGTGCTCGGAGAGCCAGGCAGCAAGTCGTGCGACTTTCCCACCGGCGAACGACGGGGTCCCGATGGCCCGCCCGGAGTAGCGTCCATCTACCCACTCGGGCTCGCTCGCGATGAGGTGGGGGACGTCGAAGAGCGCGGCGATCGGGGTGGTCAGGAAGCGATTGGTCGCCGTGATGATGAGGAGCGTGTCGCCTCTGGCGCGGTGGTCCTCTACCAATCGAACCGCCTTGGGCAGCACGATCGGCCGGATCTTCTCCTCGAGGAACTGGGCCCGCCAGCCTGACAGCGTATCCATCTCGTACTTGCCGAGTACCTCCAACTGGAAACCGAGGAACTCGTGGATGTCCAGAGACCCGTCCAGGTAATCCTGGTAGTACCGTCGGTGGCGGCGCTCGTTTTCCGCGCCGTCCACATGGCCCTGTTCGGCCAGAAATCGCCCCCAGAGATAGTCGCTGTCGCCACCGATGAGCGTGTTATCGAGGTCGAAGAGGGCCAGGCTCATGGGCAGGGTCATTCTAGCTCGGAATTTGCGGTGTTCGCGCGCTTTGTGGACAATCCGCCGCTAGCACCCCGGTCGCTTTCGCCGGAGGAGGATCATGATAGACGCGCAGGGATTCCGCTTGAATGTCGGCATCATCTTGAGCAACGGGAACGGCCAGGTCCTGTGGGCGCGCCGCGCCGGTAGGGACGCCTGGCAGTTCCCACAAGGGGGGATGCGGCGCCACGAGACCCCGGAGGCGGCCATGTTCCGCGAGCTCCGGGAAGAGGTCGGTCTCGAACGCGAGCACGTCGAGGTCATGGGCTGCACCCGAGGGTGGCTTCGCTATCGCCTGCCCAAACCGTTCCTTCGCCATGACAGGAGGCCGCTGTGCGTCGGCCAGAAACAGGTGTGGTTCATGCTGCGTCTCACCGGCGACGAGCGGGCGGTGCGCCTGGACCTCGGTGCCCGACCGGAGTTCGACCAGTGGCGTTGGGTCGGTTACTGGGAGCCGCTGCGCGGCGTCGTGTCCTTCAAGCGCGCCGTCTACGAACAGGCCTTGACCGAGTTGGCGCCACTCATCGATCAAGTCGATCAAGCACCTGCACCTCTGGTCCGGTGCGGCGAGCAGCGAGGAGCGTAGTTACGATTCGGATCAAGAACATGACGTTACTGTCTAGACTATAAGCCATCTTCGGGCGAGCCGATCGCTGCAGGGAGTGGGGTGCGCCCCGCGCCTCGGCTGTTGATAGATACTTTCGCGCAAGTTCTTGCACAAGATCACTACAACAAATTCCGTTTTCTATCGTAGATCAGTCGCTTGCAGACGGCCCTTCCCCCACCTTTGGTTCGGCATCGTCCGTTCGGATTGAGCGCAGCGGCTCGCCGCTTTTTGCGAGCCGCGGAGTCGAAGTCTGCCGCCAGGCTTCGGGCCTCGACCCCGCCCTTCGACTCCGGCGCTGCGCGCCTACGCTCAGGGCGAACGGATAGCTACAGAATTTCAAATACTTTTGGCTAGGTTTCATCTTGACCTCCTATGCCTATGCCCGTCAGTCTGCCGCCGCTCAGGGGCTCGGGCCAAGCGCTTTGTTCGCGGGGGGATGAAAAGACCCGCCTTGGGCGGCCAGGGCCGCCCGGATGGCCTGGGGCAAGGTCCCGTTCTGGGTTCGAGAATCAATCATATCCATTACCAAAACCAGCTAAACCGCGCCATTCCGCCCGCGTCATGTTTAGGGCCGCGGATCTGGCCCGGTGCTGAAGGAGTCGCTCAGCGCGGCATTGTGCACCTGGCTTTGGTTGCACACCCAAGCCGTGACTGTCGGCCTTGGTATCCGCCAGAGGGAAGGATGCCCAGGGTTTACCGTCGCGGGTACCTCGCACCTCGGCATCCTTGCCGATACGCCCTTCGAACGCCGCGTGTCCGCCGTTCATGACCTGCCTAGCTCGGGAATTCCAACGCTTACGCGTGAACCTCGACGGCCTCGACCACCGCAAGGGGGTGCGTTATGCGGAGCTCTTCCAGGGGCTCGCCGCCTTCCTAGAACGCTATCACCACCGTCCCGCTTGGATACATGATGAGCCGGAAGCGCTCATGCAGGGCCGGGCCTTCGGTCTCGACAGCCTCGCCGATCACGGCACCACCTCATGCGCCCTGCTGAACGTCCCATGCCGCCCCTGCCCCGGCGCTCCCCCGGACGCGGCGGCATCGTCTTCATCCATTCCGTAAACATACCGCTACAGAGCTGTCTGGCGCCTGGCCCGCACCGCGGGCGGTCTTCGGGCCAGAGAAGCATCGCAACGCGTTTCCGGTCCAGCGCGGTGTGGAGCCTGCGATGGGAACCCGACCGAGGGGCGAGAGCGCCTCCGAGAGCCGTTACTGAAGGTGAGATCCGATGATGCAATCCGAGCAAACCGTCTCGGCCGGAGCCCAACAGGCCGCCAGGGCCGGGTGGATCGATAGGTTGTTTGGAGAGACCATGACGGAGGCGGGTGTCGGGGCGGTCATGAGCGTTACGGCGGCCGCGATCCTGTGGGCACCGGACACCCAGTCGATGTTGCTGGGCTGGCTGCGGTGGATGGCTATCCTTTACGGCGTGCGTCTAGGGCTCTGTTGGGGTTATCAGCGATCGCCTTCGAGAAAGGCCCGCGCCACGGCCTGGGCGGTCTTGTTCACGCTGGGGATGGCCGGCACCTTCCTCACCTGGGGGCTCCTCGGGATCGCGTTGTACGGTCGGGCGACCCCGTACCAGCAGGGCTTCGTCCTGCTACTGACCGCGTGTATGGTCCTGGCCACGCTGGCGATCTACCGTGGTGCGGCTCTCGCCGTGACCACCGGCGCGCTCGCGGCATTGCTCCCCCCGGCGGGATATTTCCTGATGCAGCCCGACGAATTTCTCGGCGCCGCCGGCGGCGCTCTGGCTATCCTCACCGTCGCGGTGATCGCCGCCGCGCTTCGCCTCGACAGGACATTGAGCGGATATTTCCACCTGCGCGCCGAGCATCGGCGCCTGATGGACGAGCTCCGGGCGCGGCAGGAGGAGCTGGGCAAGCTGGACGTTACCGCGAAGACCAGTCTGGCCCGCTGCGGCGAGCTGGAATCGGCGCTGCATCAGACCACGACGCACCTCGTCGCCACGACGCGTCGGTCGGAGACCCTGGCCGAGACCCTGGTGCGCGTCGCGCCCCACTGCCCCGTCACGGGGCTGACCAACCGCCGGCGCTTCCAAGAGATCGTGCATGTAGAATGGCGCCGCCTCATGCGGGAGGGTCGGCCCCTGTCCCTGATCATGTTTGACATCGACGACGGGGACGACAACGCCGCGTTCTACCGATCGGTGGAGGGCAGCGCGTGCCTATGCCGCATCGCCGAGGTGGCGCTGGGCCACGCGCGGCGCGCCGGCGATACCACCAGCCGCTATGGCGAGACCCGCTTCGGGATATTACTGCCGAGTGCCAATACCGCCACTGCCAGGCGGATCGCCGAGGACTTGAGACGCGCCATCGAGGCCCACTGGATCGCCCATCCCATACCGGGCGCCTCGCCCACCGTGACAGTGCATGTGGGCGTGGCTACCCTGGTCCCGAGCCCCATCAGCAGGCCCGAGGACCTCCTCGATCGCGCCGAGGATGCCATGTACCAGGCCGCGTTTCAGGGTGGCAATCGCGTGGTGGGCTATCAGACCCTGGACACCGTCGGCCTGGTTCGATGGGACCCCCAGGCGGATGGGACGCCCACCGAGCAGGCGCTCGTCGATAAACTCTTCGCATGGGGCTATCGCACAGGTATGACCTATCAGAGCCCTGACAAAACGGCCGATCGCTGCCCCGACGTGCCGTGGGCCTGTGCGGTCGTGAGTGGAAGGCTCGGCCTCAGCATCGAAGGGCAGTCGTTCGAGCTCGACAGGGGCGATTGCCTGTTCCTGCCCAGGGGCAAGACCTACAGCGCGGAGGTCCTGGGCAACGACCCGGTGTGGCTCTTGGAGGCGAGCAAGTCGTCATAACGGACCCTCCGGTCGAATCACCCGGAAAATTACGCCTCCTCGTCACGCCGCCCCCTCTGGTTCAGGGGCGCCCCCCTCGGTTCCAATTAGGTCCTACCGATTTATGGGCGTCAATATTGAACAACGGAACAGGGCCCACGATGTTGGCGGCTTGTATCCATATGTCTACGACCGCAGAATAACGCTTGACGAGGTATGCGATCGACGCTCCCCGCAACATTCGCTGTTCTTCGTAGAAAGCCGCAAGTCGCTCTTCCGGGCGCCGATAGCATAAGGACTACGGCCGACATCTTGACCCTGCCCCAACCCGTACAAACCCGCAAGTCCACAGAGCACGCGAAGGCGCCTCGACAGAGGCGAAAAGCCCCGCGGTTTTTGACCGAACCGCAGGTCGAGGGCCTGCGTCAGACGGTCAAGAAGACCAGCCGCAACCCGCACCGCGACTCGACAATGATCCTGGTCGCTTAC
>JALZID010000260.1 GCA_030860485.1 Pseudomonadota bacterium
CACCGCCGCCGGCCAACTCGTACACTGAAGCGATCCAGCCCATTTGTAGTGGAGACCTTTTGACCGCGTAGCCCAATCTATGCGCCTTCCAGGCTGGGTACCCCCTCCAGTTGAGAAAAATGGGCTATTTGCAAGATGGGCCGGGAAGGGCCGGGAAGCGAGACCATCGAGCTCATGTTGGATAAGTCCGCGATCTCGAGCGCCAACTGGGCCGAGGTGGTGCAGAATTCCATCGCCGGTGGCGTCGATGTCGACGACCTCAGCGGAGACTGTGGAAGCCCTGCGGCTCAGCATCTCGTTTCAGGGCGGGTGAGCCCATCGCTTATCGATGAAGCAAACTAAGCTGCGATTCCTGGTCCATGGGCTGCTCGCCCTGTTTCTGCTCGTTGGGATGCAGGGCGCAGCCTTGCACGCGCTTTCGCATCTTGAGGATGGAAAGTCCGGCACGAGCCAGGGCGATACCCCTGAACGCTCGGTCTGTCATCAGTGCTTGGGCTCCCATAACCTTGACGGCGCGCTCAACTCCGACCCGCCGGCGCTTGGCGCCCTTGAATTCGATCGCCTCTTTTCGGCTGTCATACCGGGCAGCGTCTTAGTCCGCTGCCGCCTTCACTACCAGATACGCGCGCCGCCACGCCTCGCTTGATCTGAAATAAACACCGCGGGTCCGAAGGGGCCTGCGCCCGTTGGTTTTAGCTAGCGAGGAATCGGCATGTACAAACGCACCTTCTTGGCGCTGGGCTTAGCCAGCCTGCCCGGCGTCGTTCAACCTGCAACGGCAGGGCAGTCGGAATTGGAACAAATCCGCGCTGAAATGCGGGAGATGAGACAGACCTACGAGACCCGTATCGAAGCCTTGGAAAATCGAATCGAGGAGTTGGAGAGCCGCCCAGAGACTGCGGCTGCGCAGACGGCCGAACCTGCACAGGCGTCTGCCGCGACCGCCGCCAATGCCTTCAACCCGGCCATTTCCCTGATCCTCGAGGGTACTTACACGCACGCGCCGGACGGAACACGTTTGTTGCCAGGGTTTTTTCGGCCGAGGAGATCGGCCCGAAGAGCGCGGTTTCAGCCTGGCCGAAAGCGAGCTGACTTTAAGTGCCTCGATCGATCCCTACCTCTATGGTTTCGCCGCGATTGCACTGGAACCGGGCGGGGACGTGGCCATAGAGGAGGCCTACTTTCAGACCCTGGGGCTGGGTCACGGATTTACCGTCAAGGGCAGCCGTTTTTTTACGGCCATCGGTTACCTGAATGAGTTCCACCAGCACGCCTGGGATTTCTTCGATGCCCCCATCGTCTACCAGGCCTTGCTTGGCACCGAGGCCACCGGCAATCACGGCGAGGACGGCGTGCAACTGCGTTGGGTGGCGCCTACCGATACATTCCTTGAGCTCGGCGCTGAACTGGGGCGGGGCAAGGACTTCCCATCCAACGACCGCAACAAGAACGGCATCGGCGCGGCCGGCCTGTTCGCTCATTTGGGCGGAGACATTGGAGCTAGCCACAGCTATCGCGCGGGGCTATCCTGGCTCGGTGCCTGGCCCCAGGATCGGGGATCTGCCGCTGTCGATCTCGAGGACGTGGAGGTTCTCAATCTGTTTGAGGGCGACTGCTACGTGTACGCCGCAGACCTCGTCTGGAAATGGGCGCCCAACGGCGATCCCAGCGACCGCAATTTCAAGCTGCAGGGAGAGCTTCTGTGGCGCGACGAACACGGCACGCTGACCTACGACGCCGAGGGCGCGTCGAGGAGCGCTAACCGTTCGGGCTACTCCTCCGACCAGTTGGGTGGCTACCTCCAGGCGGTATACCAATTCCAGCCGCGTTGGCGTGCCGGCCTGCGCGGCGAGTGGCTGTACTCAGCGCATCTCGACCTTGGCGACAACGCAGAGACGCTGCAGGATGCCGATCACGATCCCGGCAAGTACAGCGTGATGCTGGATTATAGCCCGAGCGAATTCAGCCGCTTTCGGCGGCAATTCGCCCACCGGGAGTTGACGGATAACGAAAGCGACCAGCAAGTCATCCTGCAGTACATGCACAGCCTGGGCAGCCACGGCGCCCACCAGTTTTAAGGAGTCATCCCATGAAAAGGCGCGTTGTTTCGCTAACTAATTGCGTCCGCAATCGCGTTGCTTGCCGAACCGGCGCTGGCTGCGATGAAAGTGTTTGCCTGCGAACCCGAATGGGCCGCGCTGGCAGAAGAGCTAGGCGGGGATCAGGTCGAGGTCTACACAGCTACAACGGCTTTGCAGAATCCGCACCGCATCCAGGCCCGCCCCAGCTTGATCGCCAAAGTGCGTTCGGCCGATCTTCTGATCTGTACCGGCGCCGAGCTGGAGGTCGGTTGGCTGCCGATTCTCCTGCGCCAGTCCGGTAACTCGCAAATCCAGCCGTACACGCCAGGCTATCTGGAAGCGGCCTTGCTGGTGCCGCGCCTGGAGATCCCGACATTGCTGGACCGGGCTGCAGGCGATGTGCATCCGCAGGGTAATCCGCACATCCAGACCGACCCGCGCAATATCGCGCGCGTAGCGGGGGCCCTAGCCGAGCGTCTGGCTCAGCTTGATCCTGATCATGCCGCCGAATATCGGGCCCGCCATCAGGATTTTTCTGCGCGCTGGCAGGCCGCCATCGCGCGCTGGGAGAAAGAGGCCGCGCCGCTCAGGGGCATTACGGTCGTCGCGCACCATAAATACTGGGCCTATCTCTTCCAGTGGCTGGGCTTGCGCGAGGTGGCGGCCCTGGAACCCAAGCCCGGAATCGAGCCGAGTGTAAGTTATTTGGAGATGGTGCTGACGACGCTGCAAAAGGATCCGGCGAAACTCATCATCCGCACTGCTTACAACGATGCGCGACCCTCCGAATATTTAGCCGAGAAAGCCAAGATCCCGGCCGTGATGTTGCCGGGTACGGTGGGAGGCACCGAGCAGGCCAGGGACTTGTTCAGTCTGTTCGACGACACGATTTATCGCCTGCTGGCTGCGGCAGGCTCGTCGTGAGCAGCCTGGATCTGGCCATCCTGGGCCCGGCATTTTTGGCGGGTCTGCTGGTGCTCGGGCAGCAGGTGTTGAGGTGCGGCATCGTGTTCACCGATCTCGCTATCGCCCAGATCGCAGGGCTGGGCGTGATCGCCGCCGATCTCTTCGGCTGGGAGCCGCAGGGAATGGCGGTACAAGTCGCGGCCTTCGGCGCGGCGTTTTCCGGTGCGCTGGCGCTGCGCCTGTCCGAGCGCTTCTGGCCGGATGTGCAGGAGGAGCACCATCGGCGTCGCTTTTGTGCTGGCGGCGAGCTTCGGCATTCTGCTTCTCGCCGGCAATCCGCACGGTGGTGAGCATCTGCAGGACCTGCTGGTCGGCCAGATCCTGTGGGTGGGCACCGCGCAGCTTGCTCCGGCCGCGGCGCTGAGCGCGGTTGCGCTGGCGCTCTGGTTCTGGTTCGGCGAGCGCCTGGGCCGGCTCGGTTTCTACCTGCTGTTTGCCTCGATCGTCACCGTGTCTGTACAACTGGTGGGCGTGTATCTGGTCTTTGCGAGTCTCATCGTGCCCGCGCTGGCTAGCCAGCTGGCTAGCGGCTCCTCCCCCCTCTGGCTGGGCTACGGCGTCGGAGCTGCTGGATATGGGTTGGGCTTGATGGCCCCTGCTCGCTGGCATTTTTTCCCGCCGGCGCGATGATCGTGTGCGCCATGGCGGTGGTGGGCGTGCTTGTTTATGCGCTCACGCCGCTTTCGAACGGGCAACGTGCGAACGCACATCCGGTCGACTGAGCGATGAGCGGCACCGTGGAACCCTCGATGCGGGATCCACGATCCCGAGCAAAAATTAGCCAAGATGGGCGACTTGCGTGACGAAGGGAACACTTAGTCGGGCAGAAAGCGCACACCGGGGAGTCGCCGCTCACGCTCTCGCCCAAACAGACCAGGTGAGCGGATCGAGGGTCGGAACCGTGCGCGACGCTACGCTTTTTTCCGGTGTTGGACGTCGGCAGAAAACAATTTCTCTGCCGGCGTCATGGACGAACGGCATCCGTGCCGAGGGGTGATTAACCATGCCTGTCCGGTTCGCGCCCAACGGCACTACCGAATGGTGGCTACGGCTTCACCTTCACCTGGGTGGCTGGGTGAAGCCGTCAACGCCATGCCCGGACCCCCCCTTACCATAGGTAGTCTTGGGCGCTCAACCGGATAGGCAGCAAATAGAATCTATCGATAATAGCTCTCGAGCTGTTTATTCCACTCCCGGTCTGCCACTTCGGGCCAGTCATTTTCTTTGAAGCTAGGCGCGTTCTTCCAAGCGGTCTGGTCTACGTTGAGGATAAAGCCATCCGCTTGGCTGTTCAGGCTAAGCGCCTTCCAGGGAACTGCATGCAGCGTATCTCCCATTCCTAGCAAACCGCCAGAGGAGATCACGACATAAGCAATATCCCCATCGTCGAAGTTAAGAACGAGATCGTGGATTTTGCCGAGAGCTTCGCCTTGGGAATTCTTTACATTCATCCCAATGACAATCTTCGCGCGGTGCGTCTGGGCGACATCCTGGCGGAGATCCCTGCGCGCCTCGGGAACATCTTGCCTTTCTTCCATCACGTCCTTGCGCTCTTCCGTCACATCCTGTTGCTCGTCACGTTGCCCTTTGAGCACATCTCGCTGCTCTTCTCGCACGTCTTGCTGCTCCTTCTGCACATCCTCTTGCTGTTGGCGCACTTCTTCGCGCTGTTCCTCAACATCCACCGCTACTACCGGCGTCGTCATGCCGACACTCAGCGTCGAGACAGCCAAAAACTTGTATAGACCTCTCATGATAACCTCCAGTTTTCTACGACCCTTGAATTGACCCCGGCGCCGCCCATACGACACCGGATATGTGTGGCCTAGTTGGCGATGTTCAAACCCTCGATATCAAGCCGTCGAGTGTTTGAACGTGCATCCGCTGGGTTGCGACTAGATCGCTGATGAGCGTCTTCTGATCTTGGGGTATGCCCCTATCGCCCAGAACAGTCTCATACTCTTCCACTCCGCTTTCCTCGCCTTCCTTCAAGGCCTTCAGCGCCGCCTTGTCACCAAAGAGCTGGGCTGTTCCCATGACAATCTTCGACCAGGTGCCCCATGCGCCGGCACCGTGCGCCGGCTCACCGCCCTTTTGACGAATTGCCGCCTCGATCCGGGAGGCTGCTCTTTGATGGTCGTCGAGGATTGCACTCAGTTCATTGATCGCCGTTACGTGCTCGGGATCGGTGTCTTTTTTCTCTAGAGCCTGCCGATAGGTTTCTATCGCCGACAATTCGTTTTTCAGGAGCTCATTCATTTCATCGTAACTCATATCAACCTCACTCATATCAACCTCCGAATTCGTTGACGGTAGTACCACGGCGAGCGGAGACACTGTCCCTCGGGGTTCGTCTCTTATCTTCACCAAGCTTCGTGCCACTGGAAATGTCTCTATAAATCAATTCGTTAAGGGAGGGAATCAGAAAACGTATCGGTAACATTTACCGGCGGGTCGAGTAACTTCTGCAGAATAGCGTGGCGCGGCAGAATGACCCCCAATTGAGGAGCGCGAAGCCGCCCGGCCTTTCCGACCTCCTGGACCGAAGGCTTCGGCCGGAACCGACTTTCTTTGCGCCGCCCGGTCATCTTATTAGATGGTTGCCCAGGCGCAGCCTGATCCTCGGGCACACGCCGGGCTCGAGGTGTGAGGTTCCCCTCCGGCTATTTGCTCGAGGAAGGGTCCCGCGAAGCAGCGTGCAGCACCGCATGCCGGAATCTAGGCGAGGACACTTACGTTCGTACGTAGATCCCGGCAAGCGGTAGATGTACCCGATTTTGAATCAAGTTTAGCTAAGTTACCACCATCGCCACGAATTCCGACCCCATCCCATGAGGAGACTAACGGCGAATATGATTAGGAAGAGCCAAAATAGGACCTGAGCGATCCCGGCGGCGCTGGCTGCGATCCCACCAAAACCGAAGAGGGCGGCAATCAATGCAATAATTAGAAATAACGCGGCGTAACTTAGCATCTGAAAACCTCCTGTCCCATCGGGGACGCGTTAAACTGTTAATTCGGCTCGACGACAATCTGGTCGAACGTGGCCAGCTCGTCTCACAAACATACGCCCGAGACGGCAATCGCTGTGCCACACCGGCAACCTCAGCCTAAAGTGACGGTTTGCCTTACCAAAGGGATTCTCACGCCGTCGTGAGAGACTTCACTGTCAGTAAGTATTACCGGGCGAGGTAAAGCTTGCAGGCATTTTTTTCGATAAAGATAGCGAATGGCGGTGCAATTGCCTCCGCCCGGAAGACCCGAGCGCCAATCGGTCTCGGAAAAGAAGTCGAACGGCTGGTGGGATTTGAGGAAGGTCGGCGACGCGCTGGCGGATGACGCCGTGCCCGGCATCGGCGCGCGGGTCGCGGTAGGGATGCCGGTTACCCGGCACCCACCGGGTCGCCGGAGGCGGTCACCCGCCCCCGGCTCCCACAGAACGTAGCGTGCGGATTTCCCGCACTACGCTCTTCAGGTGTTGGTTACAGCACCGCGTAGCTCTTAAGGCGTGCATAGGGCAGAAAGAGTCTGGGACGCAGTAACGGAAAACAGTTCTTCACTTGCACGAATACCTCCCACGGCATATAGCTCTTCCAACTCCGACTGCAGAGCATCTTATGCCAGTAACGCTCGACGGCGCGGTTGACCTTGCGTAAGGCTCGAAGGTTACCCGCCACCCCGTAGTAGGCATAATGGCCCCGCAATACTTGGTTGAGGGAGGTGACTTGGTCTTTGACCGGCTCATGCTGAATCTCTCGCATCAGTTCCTGAAGGCAGGCAAGAGTGCGGCGAAGTCGAGACTTCTCCGTCTTCCGTCCTACCTTGAAGTTACCCTTGCGATTGCGCGTGCAATAATGGGTGAAGC
>JALZID010000261.1 GCA_030860485.1 Pseudomonadota bacterium
CCGACGAAACCGGTTGGCGGATCAACGGCGTCACCTTCTGGCTCTGGGCGTTCGCCACAAAACAGTATTGCTACTACCTTATCGACAGACACCGCGGGGCGGGGGTCGTCCAGCAGGTCCTCGGTACTTTGTTCCCCGGCGTCTTGATCACCGACTTCTTGGGTGCCTATAACGCCATCGAGGCCCTGGTCAAACAGCGCTGCTACTTTCATCTCTTCACCGAGCTCATCAAAGTCGACAAGCGCAACCGCACCCCCTCGTGGAAACGCTTCCGTAAAACCCTCGCCCGTCTGCTCAAGGATTCGATACGGCTCGGGGAACGACGCCACGAGCTGGGGGATCCCGAGACCTACGCCCGCCGCAAAACGAAACTTCATCAACGCCTCGATACGTTCATCGACTCCTCCTTTGACGATGCCGATGCCAAGCGCCTCCTCAAACGCCTGCGGCGCCATCGCCAGGAGATGCTCACCTTCCTCGACTACGACCAGGTCAGTCCCTACAACAACCACGCCGAACAACAGATGCGCCCGGCCGTCCTCACCCGCAAGACCAGTCAGCAGAATCGCTCGGCGGACGGTGCCAAGGCACACGCCATCCTGATGAGCCTATTCCCTTCCGCACAGCTTCAAAACTCAACCCTGTCGAACACGTGCTGCAGCTCGCGCGTACCACCCTCGAAGCCGAACCCACCCACACAAGCGCCTCCGAAGATTTCAAAAAGGCTGCCTGACCGTTTCAATCGTGTAAAGTCATGCGAAAATGGGGTGCTCCTGGTCGAACGTTGGATCTTGGCGCGCCTGCGTCATCACGCGTTCTTCCGTCTCGGCGATCTGAATACCGAGATCGACGCGTTGCTCTTGGCACTGAACCGGCGTCCGTTCCGCAAGCTGCCAGGCTCGCGCCGCATGCTGTTCGAACAGCTCGACCGTCCGGCCATGAAGCCGCTACCCGTACAGCCATACGTGTTCGCCGAGTGGCAGCAACCACGGGTGCATATCGACTATCACGTCGAGGTCGACCGCCACTACTACTCGGTGCCCTACGCGCTGGTCAGTCACGTCGTGGACGCACGTGTCACGGCGCACACCGTGGGAGCTGTTCTACCGCGGCCAACGCGTCGCCTCCCACGTGCGCTCGCATCTGAAAGGGCGACACACCACCGATACGGCGCACATGCCCAAGGCCCATCAGCACTACGCCGCCTGGACACCGCGGCGGCTCATCGACTGGGCCGAAAAGAGCGGCGCGGCGACCGCCAAGCTCATCGAGGTCATCCTCACCACCCGCGCGCATCCCCAGCAGGGCTTCCGCTCCTGCCTGGGCATCATGCGGTTGGGTAAGCACTACGGTGTCGCGCGTCTGGAGGGGGCCTGCCGGCGCGCTCTCGTCCTCGGCGCTCACAGCAGTGTCGAGTCGATTTTGAAACGTGGTTTGGACGGCGAGCCATTACCGGCCACGGCGTCTTCCACCCCGGCGATCCCTCACGACAACGTGCGCGGCGCCGGTTATTACCACTGACCCATACCCACGATAGGAGAGTTATCATGTTGACCCATCCCACGATCGAAAAGCTGCACGCCCTGCAATTGACCGGCATGGCTCGCGCATGGGAGGCTCAGCGCCACGTGCCCGATATCGATACACTGAGCTTCGAGGAGCACCTCGGCCTGTTGCTCGATGCCGAGAGCACAATCGATGAAATGTCGAATGGGGCCAGTGCGCAACCACCGGACACGTAGCCATGTTTGGCCGGGTTGAAGCACGTAGTCCGTATGGTGCGCATAATCTCCCTCGTCCCGAATCATGCTCCCAAAAACGTCGTTGCCAGATGCCACGTTCACCGTTCGTCATTCGATGAACGCCCCTCCGTTGGCGGCAGCGCCTGCACAAAACGAATTTTCATTGCCTTAATGCGATTGGAAAAGTCATCATCGCCCGGTGGTAGGGTAATCACGCAATGCATGTGATCGGGAAGCACGACTCAGGCATCGATATGGAACCATCGATCGGCTCGCGTGCACTTCACTCCCGCAACGGTTCGATATGCCGCACCAACAAGTCGGTCCGGCGCTCTAATAGAGCGATGGTGAAAAAGTAAGTGCCTCCCGGCACACGGTAACGGCGGTAATCCGGCATCGGTGAGCCTTATCACTTTCATTCATTCGGCGGAACACCCCCTGCGGGGCTTCCGGCCTACGCGGGCTGCCCCCTCGCTCATCCCGAAGAAGCCCGGCGACAAGGTCAAGACCAACCGGCGCGATGCCGGAGCTCGCCCACCTCATGCGCTCGGGGGACCTCACCCCGGTCTACGTCCCCGAGATCGAGGACGAGGCCATCCGGGATCTCTCCGGTGCGCGGGGAGGACGCCATAGGCGATCTCAAAGCCGCCACGTACCGGCTCAAGGCCTTCCTGCTGCGCCAGGATATCCGCTACGAAGGGAAGGCGAGTTGGGGGCCGGCCCATCTTCGCTGGCTCGCCGAGGTGGTCTGTCCCACTCCCGCCCAGCAGATCGTCTTCCAGGAGTACGTGCGGGCGGTCAACGAACCCCACGAGCGAGTGGAGCGCATCGAGACCGAGCTGCAGGAAAAGGCCAAGGGCTGGCGATTCTATCCCGTGGTCGAAGCCCTCCAGGCCCTGCGCGGGATCCAGTTCACCGTCGCCCTCAGCACCGTCGCAGAGCTCGGGGATCTCAGTCGTTTTGATAGCCCAAGACAGCTCATGAGTTATCTGGGCCTCACCCCTTCCGAGTATTCTACCGGCAACACCCGCAGGCTCGGGGGATCACCAAGACCGGCAACGCCCACGCCCGCCGTACCCTCATCGAGGGGGCTTGGGCCTATCGCTACAACGCCAAGGTGAGCCGTCCGATGCAACAACGTCAAGAGACCCTCCCCCGAGCGATCCGCGACATCGCCTGGAAGGCCCAAGTGCGCCTTTGCAAGCGCTACCGTAGGCTCGTGGCCAAGGGGAAGCATCCCAACGTCGTGGTCGTGGCGATCGCACGCGAGCTCGCGGCGTTCCTGTGGGCCATCGCTCGGCAAGTGCCCCTCGCGGCTCATCCTGCCGCGACCCGGTGAGGCAGGGCGGGGCACGTGTGGCCGGACTCCGTGTGGGCCAGGCGTGAATGTCCGCAAAAAGCGCGGACCGTGTGGACAAGCGGCTGGACAAGGTCCCTCTTGCCCACCGCTTGTCCACACTCATTTACCCCTGGCCCACACTGCGCCGGGAAGTCCCCGGTGCGTACCCGATCGTCCGCTACAGCAATCGTTTGATAAAACAACCAAGGACCGCATATGCCGTTCAAGTGTCGCTCTACACGACGAACTTATCCCTACCCCAAGGCTCAGGCCCATGGGAAGAGACGCAGCCCCGGTTTTGGCGTAACCCTCGTGAACGTTAAGAGCCTGAAACAGATGCTCGTGCCCAGATCGAGGAAGGCGCCCGACGGACACAAGTAAGGTGGTAACCAACCCACGGATATCAGCATGATCAACCGTCGCATTTACTGGCTCCGTCTCTTCCCATGGCCTGAGAAACCTCCGTGACGACGGGCCGGGGACACGTTTTCGCCAACACTTGACGGCGGAAGTCATATCAACGTTCTGCTTGAGGGATGCGACGTTAGGAGCGTCCTGTGCAAGCGGTTGTTAGGCATGATTATCTGTGTTTATATTTGACCGCTCTGCTAGCGCCTGCCAAACACGAGGTCTTCCGCAATTTTCTTTTGTTCCGCCGTGAGGACCTCCCAAACATCAGGTAACGCTGATCCTTCGACCTGTACGAAGCCCGAATAAACATTCCAGAACGGTCCCCACGGTTTGCCTCCCTCATCTGGGACAATCCGGAAGCCATGCTGAATTTCGGAACCATGTCCAGTCTTTGTACGAGTAACTTCTTTAGCAATCGGCGCAGGTGCGATATAAGTCTTGATATATTGATAGTTCATCACTTCGCGCTCCAGCTTTTGGATCGTAAAAGACCGCGAGATCGTTCTACCACTTCTGCTCGCCGTTTTTTCTTCCTCTCTTTCTGCTGTCTTTCGGCCTCTCTTTGCTTCTACCCCGAACTTAAACTTCGCCACTTTCGCGATTGGTAATTCGAGGCTCACTCCGGCGCTAGCAGACAGATCGGTATATACCTCAACACTGGTTGATTCACTGGTTTCTTCAAATATCTGTGCAAACCACGCGACCTTAAATCCACCTCGGGCAACCTTGGCTTCTGACGTGGGTATAATAAGATAGGCTTCGGTTGATGTAGCAAATATATCGGGGTGTTCCTTCCCCTCACTCTCAAACTCGGTAATCTCCTTTCCAATCGCGTCTTAAGTTCACTAATGAAACTTTGCAGAGCGATGCCTTCGAAGAATTCCAACCAATGCGCTAACTGCTCGTTGTTGTCCTGTTTCCACTTGCCAGTATTGATGAGTTCCGCAATCTCCCGGGCTTTAAGCCGTGCCTGTTCATAATCGGTACTTATTGTAGGCTTGCCTATCTTGACACTACGGGGCCTGCGGTGAATTTGACCATGATGCTGTTGCATCGAGTGCGTCAGTTCGTGAGATAGCAACTGCTTCCCATCGCTGGTATTGGGTACGTACTGACCCGCACCAAAAACAATATGCTCCCCAAGTGTATAGGCAAGTGCGTCTATCGCTTGCGCCGACTCTGTTGCGCGTAAATCATTATGAATTCGAATCCTACTAAAGTCTTGTCCGAAACGCGGCTCCATAAAGGCACGAGCCGTCGGATCGAGAGGTTGACCAGGTGAGCCCAATACTTCGTGGACGATAGGCGGTGCTGCAGTTTGTCCTAAGTCGCTTGACTCCATGCGCTTAGTCTGCAAATGTTCGTGTTCCTGGTCTCGTTGCTCCGTCGACATCCCTCGCCAAATGCGCTGTAGCTGAGGCTCAGGCATGCGCATCACCTGTTCGGAGACGTAATCTGCTTCCTTCTCGTAAATGTCTCCGGGGGGACCTACCGTGAGCTTTGCCTGGACGTTTGTCGGCGACTTAGGATGTAGCGGTATTTGGCTGAAATCGTGCGCGAAGCGAGGTGAGGCCGCACTGGCCAACCCTACTTCGAGTTCTTCAGCATTAGTCTGCAACATCCGCTGCACCGCTTGATTTCCAATCGTGCGCTGCAAGTGAAGGATCGAGTTCACCTCACGGCTTTGCCCAAACTGTGCCCGACCGGGTATCGTAGACTTGGTAGACGTAGTCTGCTGAGTTGCCTTCGGTTTCTGTGCGAAAGTGTGCATGGTTAATCTCCTCATCGTTCGCTTCGAAGCCCAACTAGAAGTAGACCCCCTAAAAGGTGCGTTTCTTCTGCGTCACAAGGCTGTATTGTGGATCAATATACGAGAGCCCAGTCGGCCACGCCAAGCACTTGCCAAGTTATAGTACCCCCTTTATGTCGGCAGAGCCAGCGGATCAAAGGGGCCCGAGGCTAGGCAAATGGGGTGCGAGTCAGGCCTATGCGCGGGCAAAAACCCTTTGCCGGCCGCGGCGCCTTCACCCCCCTACCCCTCCCCCGCTCCGCGCAGGGGAGGGGACCGGAAACCTCTCCTTCGCTGGCTACCGGGAGTGCGCCGGCGTGCTTCCCCTCATCGTGACCTTCTCTGAAAGAGAAGGGACCGCCGGACTTGTTGAAGTGGTTCTGTACGACATTGGATGTGTGAGAATCTAAGGGGCGCGCACTTGCTGCAGTCGGTCCCCGGGTCCGTGCCGGAACTGGTCGCGCTCGATCTCGTCAGTCACGGACCAGGGCTTGCCTTGGGGATCGAGATAGAGCTTGTGCATTTCCTTGAGATTGAACGGACGCGAGCCGATGCGGCCGAAGACGGCCATCTGGTGGCCGGTTTCGTCTACGGCGCGGTCCCGGTCCAAGCCCTTGGACAGCGACAGGGCGGGGCTCGAGGTCGGATACGTGGCGATGAGCTCGGGATGGGGCTCGGGGCTGAAACCGTAGAAACGCGGCTGGCTGTCCGGCGAGGTGAGTTGCAGGACCTTGAGGCCATTCTTGCCATCGGCGACATAGGCAAACAGGCTCGCATTGGTGCTCGCGACCACGACATCGCGCGCGTCGTCGAGCGCGCCACCGGCGTTGTACATCGCATAGACCTTGGGTGCCTCGGGGCGCTCCACGTCGAGGATCGCGAGCCCCTCGCTGCCGGCAGCCACATAGGCATAGGTCCGGGCGACATAGATCCGATGAGCGTCCCGCAGGGGCACGTGCGCCGCCTCCACCACGCTCGGCTTCCTCGGATTGCTCACGTCCACGACGCGCAGGCCGGTGCCGTCGAGGACGAAGAGATAACGGAACTGCAGGGCGCTGGAGCGCATGTCGGCGATCGTCACCGTCGCCGCCACCTTGGGTTGCAAGGGGGTGTCGAGGTCTAGTATCACCAGCCCCGCGTCGGCCGCGATGTAGGCGTAGTGGCCACCGATGGTGATGTGCCGTGCGCCGTTCAGTATCCCGTTCTCGTTCCAGGTCAGCGCGCGCTCCAGGACATTATTGCGTGGCTCTAGGTCGGACAGGGTGTTGACGTCGGAGAGGATCAAACCCTCTTTGGAATCCGTGACGAGCGCGTAGTTGTAAATCGGATGGAACGGCTGCTCCATATTGGTCTCGTTCATGAGACGGCTCATTTCCTCGCCGCTCATCTCGAAGCCCGGTAGGTTGCGCCGATCCGGGTGGATGGGCTGGGTGGTAGGGAGCGCCACGCAGGTGGCGTCCTCGGTGTCGATCTGGGTGTCGTGCCCGAGCGGGGAGAAGGGCGCAGTAATGAAGCGCTCCGAGAAACCCTTGTTGGCGATGTTCGCGACATCGTAGGCCTCGAAGCCCTCGTCCCCCTGGGCCACGTACAGGTACTCGCCGCGTAGCTGCAGACAGCCGACCCGATCGCCCGTGCGTTTGTCATAGGCCTCCTGCAGCACCCGGCCCTTCGCCTCGTGCTTGCGATACCAATCGGGATAGGCGTATTTATGGAGATAACTCCCGACCACGGCCTGCGGCTCGTCCCATTCGGTCACGCGCACCGCCTCGATCCTGTCCTCGGTCCCGGTCCAGGCGTTGTAGCCGACGAAGTTCACGAAGTTGGTACCGAGAAGGAGCAACTGCGCCATGATGGCGTTGTTGTCGTTGTCCTTGGAGATATGGCAATCGGTGCAGGTCTTGGTCTCGGTCTTGCGCTCAGTGTGCGGGAAATGGGGCGCGAAGGCCTGGGAGCTGAAACCGCTGGCCGAGACCGGCGGCTGCTGGATGTAAATGAGCTCGCGGTTGGCGTTGCGCGAGGACAAGATGAGCGCCGAGGAGGAGCGCACCGGGGCGATACGCCCGCCCTTGACCGGACCGTGCTTCCCGAGCTGGTACATGTCGTCGCGGGCCACCTGCGGGTTGTAGGTCGCATAGTTGCGCGCCTCCTCGTGGTCGAAATGCAGGCGCCTGGTCTTCCAGTTGGCCTGGATCGGCAGGTGACAGCCGCCGCAGCTCGTGGCCCAGGAGCTGTGGCAGGTGAAACAGGTCATGTCCTCGTTCTTGTGGGCGCGGTCGGCGGGTTTCACGTCCGGGCCCCAGGCCATGGAGGTCCCTTTGGTAACCGTCTTGGCACGGGCGGCCTTCGCGTTGTAATCGGGGTGCACCGGATCGAGCGTGTCCTTGACGAGCGAGAGCCGCCATTCCTTGGACGGATCGAGCGCCGAACGCTGGTACAGGCTCCCCGCCCGCCACTCGAAACGCGGGCGCCCGTCCTGGTTGCGGATGAGGCTCAGATCATTCCCGCCCTGGGGCGCCGCGGGACCGCTGGTGCGCAGGTTGGGGTAGTGATCGGTCGTGCCGTGACAGTCCTGGCAGTCGATCTCGATGGCCTGGGCGACCTCCCCATAGAGGTGCCCGTTGCCGTGCGAGTCCTGGGAGAAATGGCAGTCCATGCAGTGCATGCCGACATCGACGTGCACGGAGGACAGATGCACCGCCTTTCGAAACTTCGCGGGGTCCCGGTCGGACACCCGCTTGCCGTCCTTGTCGAGGAGATGCCCGCGGCGATCGCGCTTGTAGACGGCGCGGAAATTCCAGCCATGGCCGTGGTAGTCGGCGAACTGGGTGTCCTTCATCTCCGGGTTCCGGTCCCAGACCGTCTTGAGAAAATCGACATCGCCCCAGAGGCCGCGCATGGCCGCCTCCTCGGGGTTGCGCGTGGTGATCTCAAAGGCCTTCTGGTGCCCGATGATCTGCTTGGGATCGACGCCGGAGAGCAACCCCGCGTCCCAACTGCTCACATAGAGCTGATCCTTGGGCCACATCTTGGGGGCATCCGCCTCGTAGTCCCACATCGTGTAACCCAGATAGCTATTCACGAACATATTGGGCTGGTGCATGTGGCAGATCATGCACTGGCTGGACGGGATGGCACGCGTGAACTCGTGTTTCAAGGGATGGCCGCTCTCGCCCTTGGGGATGGTCTTGTCCACCGTCACCGTGGTGCCGTCATGACCTTGGCGCGCATACGGCCCGGAATGGCGCGGATCGCGGTCGTTGCTGTAGATCACATGGCACGAGGCGCAGCCCGAGGCGCGGTGATCGCCCGGCTGGTCGTTGGTCCCCATGAGCCCGGCCAGGGGGTCGTTCAGGCGCGTCTTGTGGAGGTTGATGACCGGCACCGCGATGCGCGCGCCGGTGCCCGGCCCGCGGTTCGATTGACGGGTGTCGGGCCGTCCCGGCTCCTCCAGGCGTTGCAATTGACCGAGCGCATCGGGCAGGCCGGTCTCCGGGAAAATGTTCCCGATGTTGCGCCCGCCGCGCTCGAAGATGCGGAACACATCCGCCGGCGGGAGCACCTCCCACATGGGCAGCGGCGCGAGGCTCGGCAGGACCCCGCGCGCCGCCATGGCGGGGGTCACGTCCGTCGCACTCTCCATGATGGTCCCGAGCGTAAGAGGATCGCCGCGTGATTCGGCCCGGGCGCGGTCTTCGCCTTTGAGGGGCTGGTGCGATTCGCCGACCACATAGCGCTTGAAGGGCAGGATCCCGTTGTTGTACGCCGCCCCGCCCCACAACATGGGCCCGGTCGTCATCATGCTGCGTTCCGCGGCCAGGATCTCGGGCAGGTGACAGGCACCGCAGGCCTCGCGCGCCACCCGGTAATCGCTCGGGTTGATGAAGCGGATGAACTCCGGGCTCTCCTGGTTGAGCATCGTATAGGAGCGGGGTGGGGTCGCGCTCTTGGGGTATTGCCAGAATCGCGGGTAGCGGGGCTGCACATGGGACTGGTCCAGTGCGGCCCGGTAAGCGGGGTCGCCGGGCTTACTGCCGGCGGGTTTACGCGCGGATGTGTCGCCGCCATGGCAATCCGTGCAGCCGAGGATCACGCCCGGATTCTCGTGCATCGAGATCTGGTCGGTCTCTTCGTGGCAGGTCAGACAGCCTTCGGTCTTCGATCGAGCCGCGGCCTCGGTCTGCTGGGCGGGGGCATCGGGCGTCGGTGGATAGGTAATCGACCGGGGGGTTTCGCCACCCGCGGCATACGCCGCCGACGTCACGGCCACCAAGGCCAGGGCGACGAGTGCGCCGTAGAGTGCCCGCCAGTGTGTCTCGATCATCACGTTCGCCGCCCTCGCCTGATCGGTGAAAACGCCTTAAAAGGTAAAAACAAAGTTGCCGAGCACCGAGAACGGGATCTCGTCCGCGAAGCTCTCTTCCGGGAAGAGATCGCGGAAGCCCTGGCCCGGGACCAGGATCGCGCCCGAGAGGCGCAACACGATGTTCTGGGTAAAGTACGGGCGGTAGATGATGGCCGCCGAGAGGTCCCAGCCGATATCGGAATCGACCCGCCTCTGGTTGCGCAACTGCTCCAGGACCGAGGTCTCGTCGAAGAACAGCTTGTTGAAGTTGGTCGAGAGGCGCAGCTCCGGGAGGATGTCGAAGTCGGCACCCAGCCCGTAGAGCTCGACACCGGGATTGGCGAAGTTCGATTGGCCGAGCTCCTTCGACGACCTGAGCGAGGGAAGCACCGAGTTCCGGCCGGTCAACTGGACCCCTCCCCCCCCGATGAGTGGAATGGCCTGACGGATAAAGTAGCTCGTGTCGTAGCCTGCGAAGATCGGGTTCTCGAAGATGGCGTCGAAGCCCTCGTCGGTATCGTCGAAGGGGTCGTCATCGCCGGTGGCGTAGAGCGCCGAGGCCCGTACCCGGATCCAATCGATGTCCAGGGAGGCCTCGCCGGCCAGGAACCAGGCCCGGATGTCGGTGGATTGATTGTTGAAGGCGTTGCGCGGCTGGTCGCCGAGGGCATAGTAGAACGACGTCGTGAGGTTCACCGGCCCGATATGTCCGTCGCCGTTGTAACCCAGATAGTGCACGTCGTAATCACGGCCGCGTTCGGTACCGAGTGTCGCGGGCCGCGCGAGAAACCCGTTGTCGTCGAAAAGGAGACCGTCGTCGCCCTCGCGGTTGCGGTTGTAGGCGTAGATCCCCTGGGAGGTATACCCGAGGAAGGGGAAGTCCTGGCGGTAGAGATTGCCGACCACGACATCGTCCTCGCGGAGCTCGTCGGAGATGTCGTTGAGACCGCTGTTGGTGTCCTTCTCCAGGCGCCGGAACCAGGCCAGGTTGTACTGCCAGATGTTGTTGTCGCGGGTGCCGAAGAGCCGTACCCCGAGCTGGTTGTCCTGGAACAGGAAACCGCGGAAATCCGTGGAGAACGGCTGGATCCCGAAGCGCACGCTGTCGAAATCGAAGCGGTCCGAGACGTTGCGGAGATGCACGTCCAGGAACAACTCCTGGATCCCGGGATGGGCGTCATCGCGGGTCTCCCCCTCGCGCGGGTCGATGTTGAGCACCCGCAGCTCCTCCACCTCGGTGTGGTTGAAGTTGAAGACCGGCGTGATGTGGAGCTCGTAGTCGGGGGGACGGAACACCGTGTCGCCCTTAAAGAGGATGAGGGCCAGGATCAAGTTATTGTTGAACAGGAACTGATCACTGTCCCCGAAGGTGTCGAGGGCATCGCCGCCGCGGCTCACCTGGGGTGCGACCGGCGTCGGCACGCGCCGCAGCTCTGTGGTCATGTCGTTGATGACGCTCACGTTGAAGAACCAATCGCGGTAGAAGGGGCGGTCGGACTTCAGGATGTTGCGGTTGTAGGGGTCATACCAGGGTTCCTTCACGAGACCCAGGTCCTTGGCCAGGCGCCAGCGGTCCGGGATCGGCAGGAAATCGCTGGGTGCGGCCGGCGCCGGAAGCGGGATGCGCTCCAAGCCGGTCGCCCGGTTCGGGTCCGGCAACTCTGCGTCCTGTGGGCCGGGCGGCTCGGGTTGTGCGCCTGGACGAGGGCGTTCTTCCTCGCCTGTGGGCGCGGCGGGCGGTGCTGCGGGCGCGGGAGTGGGGGCAGTCCCCTCTAACGCGCCGGGAAAGCGGCGTGACGCCTGGGCCAACAAGCGCCCGGTCGAGGCCTCTTGCGCATCCGATACCGTCGTACGACCCTCCGGGACCCCGGGCGCGGCTTCGTCAGGCGATGCCGGCTGGACGCCAAACAACACGAGCGGCAGAGCCGCAAAGCCCCAGGGGCGTGCTCGGCGAGCGATCCCGCCATCCGTTATTTGCCTTTGCATGGTGTCTGTACGTCGCTGCCGATGAAGGGGGCCACCGGGCACTGCACATAGCGCAGTCTCAGGGCCTGGCTGCCGCCCTGGGTAATGCGCACGCGGTCGGCGCGTAGGCCCTTCGGCGCATTCTTGATCCGGCCCCGCAGCGCCACGCTGGCGTTGTTGACGCCGAGGAAGGCGACCATGTCGTCCTGGTCTACGCCGTCGCCCGAGATCCCGAGGGCCCCCACTAGCGCCCCGCTCTTGAAGATGGGCACGCTGCCCGGGAAGATCTGGATGCCGTTGGCGAGCCGACCCAAGCCAATCGAGGGGGCATTCGACGTCCCGCAGTCCCGGATCGAGTTCGGCGGGTTCAACAGGGACCCGAGGACGTCTACCGCCACCAGGTCCAACTGGATGCCGACATTGAAGGGGCTCCACTCGTTGACGCCCGGCCGAAAACTGCCCCGCAAGGGACCACTGCTCTTGGCCGGCTTGCTCAATGGGCCGGTCGGTCCCGCTTCCACGCCGTCCGGGAAGAACGGCCGCGCGATGTTACCGATCGCGCGGTTGCTGTAGGCCACCCCGTCCGCGAAGACAAGGCCGCGGAACGGCGGGTCCACAAACGCCTGTGAGTCACGGACATACCCTGCCAGGGTCGAGTTGGCGGCGCTTAGGCTGGCCGCGGCATCCGGGCTCGAAAAGAAAGCCGCCGCGCGCGCCTTCTGCAAGGAGACGTCGATTCCGAAGATCGGGGCGTCGCGGGTGCGGGCGACACCCAGGATGGTGCCCTCGACATCGACCACCGAGAGCGTGACCCGGACCTGGCTGCCATTCGGCTGGCGGATATTGGCGCGCGCGCTGTTCGCGACCTTGATACCCTCGCGCAAGAGCGTCCGGACCTCGCTCGCGGCCAGGTGTTGCCCGTCGTTCAAGGCACCGGCGATGGGCGGGAAGCGGTTGACGAAACGCCGGTCGGCGAGCACGAAGGCGTCCAATCCTCGGCCGAACAAGGGGGGCCTCACCCGGTCGGCCGGTATGATCCCCGATGCCCGCTGGCCGAACGCGGTACCGCGCCGCACGACCGGGGGACTTGGGTAGAACCCGCCCGCGGTGACCAGCGTGCCCAGCCGCCCGTCGATGCGGCTGAAGGCGGGCGCCGATCCGGGATCGGACAGCAGATCGCCGGCGTCCGCATCGGAAAAGCGGAGCAGGAGACCTCCCACGGCGATACGATCCGCCCGCCGGTTCTCGGGGGCGTCGAAGCCCACCGTGCCGGCCAGCGCGATCAGCTCGTCGACGCTCTGATCCACATCGAAGATGTTGGCATCGACGCCGTAGATCCCGTCGGCAATGACGCCGATCCCGCCCACCGGGGTGCCCCTGAGGAAGAGCGGCAAGCCACCGGGATCGGCGGACAGGCCCAGGGGCGAGCGGCGCGGTCCGATGCCGACCGCCTCGCCTTGCTGGACCAGGTCCCCGCAGGGGAGCTGACTGAACTGGACACCGAACAAAGGCCCCGACGGCTGGCCGCGCTCCCCCGGATTGAAGAACTCCTGCACGATCTGGTTGGCCGTGCGGGTGCTGAAGGCGTTCCCCTCACTCGACAGATAGGCCGCGGTGATGGCCTTCGAGATGGCCGCAAAAGAAGACGGGACCCCGGGCGGCGCCCCAGGGATAGGTAATTGGATCTCTTCGAGCCCGGCGGCGCCGGGCGGCGGCCGCCGCTTGCTGAACCGACCGGACGTAATGCGGGCGAACGGCGGCGCCCCGTTCATCTGAAACACGGCCAGAACGTTGCCCACGCGATCCGCCACCGCGATGGTGGCCCGGCGGTTGCGCGCCCGGGCCTCGGCCACGGCCTGGGCGATGATGCGCTGGACCTGGGACGCCCGGAGAAAGGTGCCGGCGTTGGCGCAAGAGCCGACGCAGTTGCTGTTCGCGGCCTGGCCCCCGCCGGCCGCAAAGACCGCAACCAGGAAGAGCAGTGCCCGGCAGGCCACCCACGTCGAAGCCGATGGCATCGCCCTCAGCCCCCCTCGATGTTCGTTCCTTGTAAAACTCACGTCGCCCCTCCAGCGGATCCTCGCCAACGACAATGAGATAGGTTGCTCTGCTAAACCAATCTCGCCGCGCACCTCAAGACCTATCGGGTGCCTCGGTAAGTTCACGCTTCCTGCGCTAGAGACACCCCTATCTCCCTCCCCTGTCCGCGCTTTTCGCGGACGGGGGAGGGTCGTGGTGGGGGTTAGGCCTATCCCTGTTGACCAAACCCTGTCCCGGCCGCGGCGCCTTTACCCCCACCCTAACCCTCCCCCGCTCCGCGCAGGGGAGGGGACCGGGAAAACACTCCGCGACTCGCGGGAGAACTCGGACATGCGAGGACCGAGATCCCCGAGGGCGGGCACCGCCCCCCTGACCACCCGACCTTCCCCTAAAACGTGAAGTTCACACCGACCGCAAAGCCCTTGGTGACGTCGGAACGGTCCTGGGTTGGCTCATCGAACTCGGTGCTGATGTTCTGGTACCGGTAGCCAGCGTACACGGTGGCGGCGGATAGCGGCATATGGGGAGCCAGACCCTGTGTCCCGTGGGTGTACGAGAAGCCGAGCTCTGCGACATCATATGTGGCATCGAGATCCGGCCCCCGAAAATCACTGCCAGTAGTGCGGTTCACATCCCGGATCTCCGCATCCATGAACCCATGGGCATAGCTCGCGTATACTCCGAACCCGCGGCCGATGGGCACCGATGCGGCGATGCCGATGGTCGGCCCCTCGATATCGATGTCGCTGAACTGTCTGGAGAAGTCGGTTCGGGTTTCTCCTGTGCTGAGGTTTAGGGTTTCCTGGGTCACGAAGAAATCGATCTCCTGGCGCACCTTCTTGTAACCACCCAAGAGGGCGACGTAAGGGTGGATATAAACGCCGCCCGAGACATCCCACTCATAGCGATCACCCGACGTTGAAAACACTGCGGTGTTTACGGCTCCAGCATCGGCACTACCATCGCCGTCCGTGTCCACGAACGCCGATGTCGTGGCCTCCAAATCATCGAAGTCAAACCCGGTCTTGGCGTAATAGCTGCCGGTCACGAACAGCCACTTGTACCTGGCGCTGATCTGAGGGATCGGTACCGGCTGTATGTCCGATTCCTGATTGTCGGGGGCGGTGTCACTTGATTCAACGAAGACGTCCCCTGGTGCTGCGATCGTACCGGGTGTCTCAAGGACGGTCGACAGGAAGCTGTCCCGTTGCCAGTCACTGATCCAGATCTTGACCCCCACGGTCGCGGAGAAGTCCTGTCTCCAGTCCGGCGAGAGCCAGCCCGAGAAGCCGTCCCAAACGGTCGGCCCCGTGGCGTCGTCCGCGAACGCGGCGAAGGGGCTTAGTAGCGTCAATGCAGCGGTCCTCAAACAGAGTCTCTTGTTCACGGTGATGTTCCCCTCGACATACTCATAGATATACCTATACGCTGAACCACACCCCCACCCCTGCGCTAGGGACATCAGGGGGATACGGGTCCCTTCGCGCCTCGGCGCTCTTCGGCATGCGCTGCCCTCATACGTCTATATAATACAACATTGGACGGCGCGCAAGTGGTATCGGTGCAACAGTGTGCAATGGAGCCATCTCACGGGCCGGTGCCGGTCCTGCGATCGAGCCGAGGTTCGTCCGTGGCGTGCCCGGCGACCGCTGCGCCGTCGCTCACTCCGTGCCCTTGGCGTAGTGCCCAAAGGTCCAATGGAGATTGAGGCCGGTCGGATGTCCTGCCGGACCGGCGCGGAGTCTGGGGAGGACCTCCGCGCGAAGCAGCAGGCGGATCAATTCCTCGCGGCAGTCGCGCTCGGGCACCTCGGCGAAGTAGCGCTGATTGGCGGGCAGGAGGGCCAGGGCGATGACATCTTCCTCACTCAAGACCGACATCGCGGTCGAGGTAGCACCGAAAAAGCGCCTGCAGAGTTGTGTGTGGATCTCGGAGACGTCGGTCGGGACCGGCAGCACCTGCTTGTCGCCCAGCGCCCGGAGGCGGGCGCGCTCGCTGGCGGTGAGACGCTTCGTGATCTCCCGAATGCGGGCCGGCAGGGCGTGATAGAGCGCGCGCTCCGCTTCGGGTAGCTTCGCGATGATCGCAGGCAAACGTCGCTCGTCATCCAGGACCTCGGCGATCACCCCACGCAATAGACGATTCGCGGCATGGATCACACAGGCATCGGCGGGTGCCGGTGCCGTGTCCGGCGAGTTCCACAAGAACACGCCATCGGGCTTCAACGCCTCGGCGATGCCGTCGACCAGGGCCGGCAGGGCCTTGGGTTGCACCAGGTGCAGGACCATGCTGGCGAAAACCACATCGACGCCCTCCGGGCCCCCGATCTCCGAGAGCCGGATACGACCGGACGCGCGCTGAGGGCGGGCACGGGAGGGAGCCCCTACCGCCACGATCTCGGAAAGCCGGCGGATGCGGCCGGTCGCGGCGTCCTTGAGGGACTCGAAACGCACAAAGGGCAGCCCCTCGAGCAGTTCGTGGGCTTTGGCGAACCAGCCCGAGGGCAGGTCCAGCACCAGCAACTCGAAGGCGATGCCGCGGGTGTCGAAGCGTTTCAGGAGACCTTTGTCCGCGAGGCCGTGGATCAGCTCCAGTGTCGCAAGTCCGGTACCGGCCCCGTAGTCCACGAGGCGCAGGGCGCGCCCGGTCCGGGGCGCGGACTCGATCCCGGCCAAGCGCCGCTCGACCTCATCCAGGATCGCCGCGACCAGGGCACCGGTGCTCGCGAAACACCAGCGTCGCGGATGCTCGATGCCGCCGTCCCGATAGAGAAACCGGTGCAAGGTCTCGCCGTCCTCCCGATCCTCCGAGCCATCCGGCCGCCAGCCGGGGTGCTCCTCTGGGATGCCCAATGTGGTTGACTCAGGCTTTTCTGCTCTTTCCCCCTGCTTATTTAGATATTTCTGGCACGGGGAAGGTTGGGATGGGGGTCGAGCGGTCGGAACATCCTTTGACCCTCTAGAGTCGTCGCAGCCTCCGGGCGCTCTACCCTGACCCTGCCCGCTCTCTCCAAGGGGGAGGTTTCTAAATTCACCAGCATTGTGCCGGACACAAGGCTTGAGCGTTTGGAGCCACCCCGGATCGGACGTCTTGAAGCGATTCAAGCTAATCGCCACGAATGGCAGGCGCGAGGGATAGACCTTGTGTTGGTAAGGGATGGATCGGAGCCCGGCCTCTTCCGCGAGGCTCATGAAGGCGTCGAAGTCGACCGGATACTGGTTGGAGTAGCCATGGTAGGTGTCGAAGGCCGTCGCGTGCGTGCAGCCGCCGTAGCGCCAGGCGATCTCCGGCGCCACATCGTGGGCCTCGATGATGATGAGCCCGTGCTGCTTGGTATACGGGATCCAGCGCCTCAGGTGCTCCACGAGGTTCTGTTCGAGCAAGGCGTTCGGGATCGCCCGGCCTTCCTCGTCCGCGTAGGCGCCGGTGGACATCGCTCGGCGAGGATAGAGAGAGAGTTTGGGCGCCTGCTCGCGGGGCTCGGTGTAGCGGCGGTTGTGGTCGATGAAGGCGCGGATGTGCAGGCCGTCCTCGATCGCGAGCCCGACTTCCCGAAGCGCCGCGGCAAAATTTTCCGGATCGGTGATGTCGCCGAATAGCGCGATGTGCGGCACGCCGGCGGCCTCGAGACGCCGGCGCGCGACCGCGAGGGCGCTCACGTTGTAATCCGCGCCGACCATGACCAGGGGATGCTCGTCGAGCTTCTCGCCGCGCAATGTCTCGCGGCAGACGAGCTGGTAGATCCTGTCGAGCCACACGCCGTCCCCGCAGCCCATGTCCGCGACGAAACGCGCTTGCTCGGCGATGGGCTCGCGGTTGAAGACCTCGCGGATGATCGCATCGGCGTCCTCGAAGTAACGCCGGTGGGCCACCCCGCTCGCGAGCACGTTGAGGGTACGCTCGACATGCGTCTCCTCCTGCCCGGGTTCACGGTGAGTGACGTTCTTCACCGAATCGAACAGGAGCCGGGGGAGTTGGCAGAACAGCGGCAGGTAGGAGAGGGTGAGGCCATAGTGCAGCGTGAACTCGCAGGCCACTCTACCTTTTTCGGTAAAGCTCCAAGCGTCCCCATGAGTCAAAGACCCATGAGTCAAAGATGGTTCCCGCCGGACCCAACCGAGGTGCTGCAAGAGCGCGAGCACGACCGACAGGCGATCCCGCGTCATGCCACCCGCGGGGAAACGAAATTCGCCATGGGCCAGGAGACCGCGCTGCTTCAAGGCGATCATCGAGGGGCCGGCAAGCATGCCGTCCAGGTGGGCGCGGATGGTCTCGAATTCCTCGCTGGCGAGCCCGTAACCCTGCGCGCTCCGGGCGACCAACTCGGCGTAGCGCTCGAAGGGGGGGTCGATCACTTCACGCTCGATCACACCGGCCTGGATCACACCGGTGTGGATCACACTGCGCTGGCCAAAGAGGTACCGGGAAAAGGGAACGCCGGAATAGACGAAGGCCGCGACCTCCCGGTACACGTCGAAGGCGGCCGAGGCGTGCCTCCCGCGCGGTGTCACGGAAAACACCATGGCGTCGCTCGCCGGTTCACCCTCGCGTTCGAGCCAGCCTTGGAGCGCGAGGCAGCGCAGCGCCACGTGCAGATAACCGGGCCTCGCCGGACAGGCACGCAGGATCTCGTGCATCGCGACACGCCCCTCGCGCAGCAATAACGCCAGTACGCCGGACCGCCCCAGCGCCGCCAAGGTCGCCCCTACCACGATCCCGTCGTGATGCAGGAACAGGGTGCGGAGCAGCGCCGGGGCGGCACGGGAAATCGTGGTCTCGGGCTCGATCAAATGAGTGTCCCTGGGCCGTGGTGGGGTTGCGGATCGCGGCGGTCTCGATCCCTTGCAGCGCCGACGGAATCGTATTAATTTAATACAATGCCCCTGGAGCGCCCTGGTCGCACAGTATACGGCCGACGATAAGAACGATAATAGCCGTGATGAGCCCGCTCCGAACCTTGGTGCTCCTGATGGCCGCCGCGGCCTTGGGCGCCCTGTGCACCGCGTGGCTTTTCTATGGTCGGACCCCTCCCCCACGCGCAGACGGACCCGCCATCGGCGACTTCGCCCTCCTCGATGCCGACGGTCACTACCATCGCCTCTTCGCAGAAGGACATGCCAAAGCTATCGTCTTTTATAGCCATGGCCTGGGCTGCTCCGTCGTTCGGCAGAGCCTCTCGAGCCTCGAGACGCTGCGCGACCGCTACCACGACATGGGCGTGAGCTTCTTTCTGTTGAATGCCAATCCCCAGGACGACCGTGGCGACTTGAAGACCGAGGCGGAACGCCTGGGGATCGATATCCCGATCCTCAAAGATAAGAGCCAACTGGTGATGGAAGGCCTCGGAGCGACGCGGACGGGCGAGGCCATCCTCATCGATCCCGCGACTTGGACGGTCCGCTACCGCGGCCCGATCGATGACCGAGTCGGTTTCGAGGGAGAGCGACCGCGTGCGACGCGCGAGTACTTGAAGGACGCCATCGAGGCCCTTTTGGACGGAGATCCGATAGCGGCCTCCGCACCCGCGGGCGCCGGCTGTCTCATAGCAGGCCTCGCGGACGCCAAGGCCGGCCCCGTTTCTTACGAGGGCGACGTGGTGCCGGTGTTGAGGGCCAAATGTGTGTCTTGCCACCGGCCGGGCGGCGGTGCCCCGTGGGTCATGGACCGCTATGAAACCGTCAAGGGGTGGACCGCGATGATACGCGAGGTGATCATGAATCGCCGCATGCCGCCCTGGCACGCCGATCCCGAGATCGGGGTATTCTCACCGGACCTCTCTCTGACGGTCGAAGAAAAGCGCACGCTGGTATACTGGATAAACGCCGGGGCGCCCCATTCCAGCGAGACCGATCCCCTGCTCGCAGACCCCCCCAAAGGCGATACCGGCTGGCCTCTGGGGGAACCGGACGCCGTAATCGATCTCCCCACCCAGAGGCTGCCGGCGCAAGGGGTGCTGCCCTATCGCTGGCTCAAGATCGCCGCTCCTATCGACCGCGATGTGTGGGTGCGCGCGGCGCACCTGCAACCGAGCGACGCGGGGGTCATGCACCACGGGTTCGTGTTCGTGCAATATCCAGAGCGTTTGAAGGCCCGAGAGCCGAAGTGGCTCGAAGGGCGCAACGGTTTCTTCACGGCCTACGTGCCCGGATTCAGGGCCACTCCTTTCCCCGACGGCTCCGGCCAGTTGCTGCCGGCCGGCGCCACGCTCGTCTTTCAGCTCCATTATGTCACCGTGGGACATCCGCGGAGCGACCGGCCGAGGCTCGCGCTCTATTTCCACGACCAACCCCCGTCGCGCGAATACGCCGTCGCGAGTGCCGCTAACATGCGCATACGCATCCCCCCACAGGCGCCCGATCATCGAGAACAGGCCGAGGTCTTGTTGAAGGAGGATGTGACCCTACACGCCTTCTACCCGCACATGCACTATCGCGGCAGCCACTTCCGCTATGAGGCCCGCTATCCCGATGGACGTGTGGAGGCCTTGCTCTCGGTGCCCCACTATTCCTTCAGCTGGCAGACCGTGTACCGTCTCGCGACCCCCAAGGCCCTGCCGAAAGGTACGCGCATCGCCGTCGAGGCGGGCTTCGACAATTCCGATCGGAATCCTTTGAACCCCGATCCTTCCAAGGAGGTCCGCTGGGGTCTCAAGGACTACGACGAGATGCTGGTGGGCTACCTGATGTATACCCGCGACCGGCCCGTAGACGCGGCGCTCGCGATCCGTGACCCGGGCGCGCGCCCCGCCCGTCCCTAAACGCCGGTCTTAGAGTAAGGCAGATAGCGCCTGAGACCGTAGATCGGTTTCTCGAACCCGTGCCAGATGGCCATGCCCATCAAGAGCGACAGGGCAAAGCCGCCGATCAGGCCATTGGTCTGCGGGGAGAACGGCAGGACGATCCCCGTGGCGGAGAACAGATCCCAAGCGATCAAGTGCACCAGGTACAGGGTATAGCTCATCTCCCCGAAATAGACGAATGGCTTGAAGCTGAGCGCCCGTGCCACGATATGGGTCTCGTCTACCGACCACAGCCCCCAGATGAAGAACCCCATCGCGGCCGCGATCGGTGTCTGATAGTTGGATACGGAGAACTGCAAGAAGCCGCTCTGCCCGAAGTGGAACTCGATCGCGACCAGGAGGACCACGGAGAAAAGCCCGACCCAGAGCGCCCACGACGGCCACAGCCATGTCAATCGGCGCCGACTTTCGAGCCATGAGAACAGGCACCCCCACACGAAGTACTCGGCGCATACGGGCAAGAGCGTCCCATAGAACGACCGTGGGTAACGCGCCATGAGCCACACCCGCGCGGCGATGCTCATGAAGAGGACAGTGACCAGCATCCCCGTCCGCCACCGGACCGGCGTCAGGTACAAGAGCAACGGGTAGACGATGTAGAACTGCTCTTCGACACTCAATGACCACAGGTGCACGGACTGCCGTCTCCACGCCTCCATGAACCACTGCTGAAACTCCGCGAACGGGCCCAGGCTCGCGACGAACAGCTTGATGTTCAGCACGTACCCGAGGTAAGCGAGCGGATACCTCACAAGCCCCATCGCGATCAATAGGACCACCACGAGGTAGTACGCCGGGCAGATCCGCAGGATCCTACGGACGTAGAACACCTCCAGGCGTTTGAGGAGCCGCGGGTGATCGGTGGACAGTAGGACGTTCGTGATCAGGAATCCACTCATCACGAAGAACACCGGCAAGGCATACCCGAGGTAGCCCACCTCCAGCGGATCACTCGCGTAGTGGGTGGCGAACACCATCAGGAACAAGACGAAGCGGATCCCGTCGAGCTGGCGTTTTCTCATCTTGTCGGTCGTCCTTTACAGTCGGTCGAAGCGGATCTCAGTGCTCGTGCGTTTCTCCGCCCGAGCCGGGGAAATGCCGGGGAAGGGGGCTCGGATCCATGGAAAGACGAGGAGGCCCGAACGCCGCTGTCGCCGCGGCGGGAGGGATCTAGGACCGTCGGGCCCACCGGAGAACGGGCCGTCTTCCCTCGGACGTCTTACGACGGGCGCGGGGCTCGCGGTTTTTCGCCCATTCTAACCGAGCCGCGCACCGCGGCGCGCCTTCGGATTGGGCCGGAGGCTGGACGAGGCATGGTCCTCGGTGGGCCGGCGCAGGGCCCGGACGGAGAATGGTACGCGGGCGGGTTACGGGGCTGGCCCGCATTTCTCACCACTGGCCGTTACGAGGGCGCCGAGGCGCCGGCCTGGCGGGCCGCACGGACTGAAAGACGGCGAAGGCGTAGCTGACAATTCGTCAAGCCGGCTTGAGGGGCGAGGCGGAAAAGGCTGTCGTCCGGTGGACGACAGGCCCGCCGAGCGGGCGGCCACGGATGACCGCACTGGGCTTTGCGTGGAGCAGGATTGCGCAGCGCAAAGACGGACCGCCAGGCCAAGCGGATCGACGGCCGCAGTAGGGCGGTGGTGAGAAATGCGAGCTAGGGACGGGTTTCCCGAATATCCCGCATCACCACGGTCGGAAACGCCTCGCCGGCGGTCCGGGGAACCCATTGCAAAGATCTTGTGACGGGATGTGGTAAAGTACTATTAACTAATGCTACACTCTTTATCGGGGACCTCTTTTGCGAAGTGAACGTCCCTTGAACACCAAGACAACCCTTGAACACGAGGATACTATGGCTGAGAAAGTGAACGTAGCGAAACTCTCCCCCACCGAGCTTGCGAGCCTGTCCAAGCGCCTCGACACGGAGATGAAGCGGCGGAGCTCGGGGGACACGAAACGGGTGCTCGCCAAGATACGCGAGCTGGCGGCCTCCGTGGGAATGTCGATCGGCGATCTCGCCGGCAACAAGAGCCCGCGGAGAACGACTCGGAAAACGACCGGCCGGATGGCCAAGCGGCCACCCAAGTATGTCAATCCGAAAGACTCGTCGCAGACTTGGGCGGGGACTGGGCGCCAACCCTTGTGGTTCAAAGACGCCCTGTCCAGTGGGAAGAGCGCCGATGAGCTGCGGGTCGCGGCCAATACGGCGAAGCGCTAGCGGCTCTCGATAGGAGTCCTATTGTCCCCTATCCCTGTCACGGCCTTTCGCTGTCATAGGGGTAGGGGATCGCCGAAGATTTCGGGCCCCGTGGGGGAAGGGAGTTGTGTGCTCTTCGAGACGGCCGTCAGATCAGGAACAGCGTCGCGAGGCCGAGGAAGACGGTAAACCCCACCACATCGGTAACCGTGGTCAGGAAAAGCCCGCCGGCCAGCGCCGGGTCGATACCGAGGCGTTTGAGCGTCAACGGGATCAGGGTGCCCGCCAGCGCGCCCGCGAGCAGATTGGTGATGAGCGCGAGGGCGATGACGGCGCCTAGTCCTGCGTCCTTGAACCAATTGGCCGCGACTAGGCCGACGACGCTCGCCCAGAGGATCCCGTTGCAGATCCCGACAGCGATCTCTTTGCGCAAGAGCGCGCGGGAATTGTCGCGTCCGACCTGACCGAGCGCCAACCCGCGGATCACGATCGTCAGTGTCTGGCTGCCCGCGATCCCGCCCATGCTCGCGACCACCGGCATCAGGATCGCGAGCGCCACGATCTTTTCGATGGTCGCTTCGAAATGGCCGATTACCCAGGCGGCCAGCAGCGCCGTGACCACGTTGACCCCGAGCCACAGAGCCCGCCGTGGGGCGGTGACCGTGATCGGCGCGAATATGTCGTCCTCTTCGTCCAGACCCGCGAGGCTCATGAGCGAGTGATCGCCTTGCTCGCGGATCACGTCCACCACATCGTCGATCGTGATCCGCCCGACCAATCTGCCCTGGGTATCCACCACAGGCGCCGATAAGAGGTCATGCTGCTCGAAGCGCTTGGCCACCTCGGATGCCGGAAGATGGGCCGGGATCGCCGGAAGCCCCTGCGTCATCACCTCTCCGACGGTGCGTTCCGGGCCGTGGATCAGGAGGGTGGTGAGCGGTAACACACCTTGATATCGATTGTCCCGATCCACGACCATCAAGCTGTCGGTCTTATCCGGGAGATCGGCGCGCCAGCGTAGATAGCGCACCACGACGTCCAGGTGAACGTCGCTGCGCACGGTGATGGTGTCGATGTTCATGAGACCACCGGCCGTGTCTTCGGGGTAGGACAATACCGAGGCGATCCGCGCACGATTCTGCTCGTGCATGGAACGTAACACGCGCTCTGCAAGCGTTTCCGAAAGGCCTTGGAGAAGGTCGGCCGCATCGTCGGTCTCGAGCGCTTCCGTGACGGCCGTGAGTTGGGCCGGGTCCATGTCCTCGAGCAGGCTCGCGCGCACCGCGTCCTGGGCATGGGATAGGACCGCGCCCTGGCGTTCCGATGGGATCCGAGTCCATACCTCGGCGCGCCGCTCGCTCGGCAGCGATTCCAGTAGATCCGCGATCTCGGCAGGGTGCAGGTCCGACAGACCGGCGCGAACGCGCGCGAAATCACCCTCCGCCAGCGCACTCTGTAATATGCTACGCAGGTGCTCGGGGGGTTCTGCAAAGTCGGTCATGGTGGCGCTGATCGATCTCACCTACTGGGGAACGGAGATTCTACAGCCCCATCGTCAAGATGTGTCTGCCGACTGTCCGAGTCGCCACCATAGGCCGTGTGTCCTTGTAGGCTCGCCAGGGGTTGGCTGGGATCCAGGGGCCCATACCGCTCATTCCCGGTACGGAATGGCGGCCGTGATCCGGGGGCGCTGCTAATGGGACCGTCAGGGCGGCGAGACCCTCAGGGTGCCCGGGTATGATAACAGCCCCGGCAGCCATGTCGGCTACCCGCACCCGTGCGTCCGGACCAAGCACCATGAAACGCGCCTCGGGGATCGCCGTCACGTACTCTTCGATCCGAAACACCGGCGGCAGTGTGATCTTCGCGCCGCGGGGCCGCGGC
>JALZID010000262.1 GCA_030860485.1 Pseudomonadota bacterium
ACCGCCTTCTCACTCCGCGGGAAGTACCAGAAGCGCGGCAAAGGCTTCTTGTCCCGGTTCATCTCAAGGATCAGGTTCGCGAGCAGCCGTTGCTGTTCATCTGCCTGCGGGATACCTACCTTGTTCAGGTCAACCCAGTCCGGCTGCGGATCTCCAGTAGCGTTTCCGAAGAACTTGTCGTCCGAGCGGATCGGGGTGAATCCGTCACGCTCCTGCGTTGCCCATGCCGGGTTGCCCTGCCGCGTGTACACGATAGACGTCGCTAAGTCGTAGGCAAAGCCGCTGCCTGCCCGCCATTCGCGCCAACGCTCCGCAGCGTTACCGCGGGATTCGGAGTTGTTGTGGTTGCGTCAGCGTAGAGTGTCGCAAGGCTTGCGGCGCCGTTCAGCGTATACCGATCCGCCGTACCATGGAACTGGATGGTCTGGCCGACGATTCCGTTGCCGGGCGATTGGCTGGTATCGACAAGGAGGTAAGCATTGGACAGTGTAGCGCCTGTGACGGAAATCCCGAGCAAGCCCGAGAGCTGCGGATCAGGCCGCATGGCAATCAAATTACCACCAGCGTTTACCCAGTCAGTGAACATCCCCACTTGAGCGATCGAAAGGGACACAGGCGCCAGGATGACCGCGTCGTAGCTCGCTAGCATCGCGGCATTCACGGATGAGATATCGCTCACCGAGAATAAATTGAGCCCCTCACTGCGCAGTATCTCCGCGTAGTACTTTCCGAACGTGGAAGAAGCACCGGTGACAACCAATATGGGCCCGCCCGGTCCTTGGTTCGGATCAGGCAATTGCGCAGCGGCGGCAGGAACCAGCCACTCTAAAACCGCACCAAAGAGCCCTTGCAACGAGAGATTAGCGTTTCGTCTATTGTCTGAATAGGGGCTCCGGTCAGAATCGGAGGGAATGAGCAAGCCCAGAGTTTGTGATGTAGAGGGTGCGGCTGAGGAGGACCTATTCTGTTGCAGACGTTTAACAGCTCGTCTTACCCTAAGCTTCTTGCCGACGGAAACGTTCCACTCCGTAAGGTCCTCATCCTCATCTCCCACAAATAACCGGCCGGTCGGATCGAAAGCAAGCGCATTGATGAATCGGTTGTGTCTCGGAAGGGCCCTACGCAGTTGACCGCTTGCTAAATCCCATACCAAGATGCGCGTGTCTTCTCCCGCACTCACCACGGTCTGTCCATTTGGACTGATGGCGACCGCCCTAACGGGCGCCTGATGTCCCAGAAGACTTCGGACCTCTTGTCCGGTCGCTGCATTCCATACCTTTACCTGAGCATCTTCGCCGGCACTGACGAGGACGCTACCGTTTCGGCTAAAGGCGAGCGCATTTACCTCCCCCGAGTGGCCAAGGAGGGTCTTTACAAGCTTGCCCGTCGCCACATCCCACAGCAGCACACGGGCAGCCGCGTCACCGCTAGCCAATTGCTTTCCATTCCCGCTAAAGGCGAGGCTGTTGATAAAATCGGTATGACCCGACAGGATTCGAGTTAGTTTTCCGGTACCGGCGTCCCACAACAGGATCCTGGTCTCTTCGCCGGCGCTGGCAAGGCTCTTACCGTCCGGGCTAGCGGCGATCGTCCTGATGGGATGCTCATGGCCCAGTAACACCTTGCTCTGTGTCCCAGTGGTGACGTCCCAGAGCCGGACTTCCGTGTCCCTGCCGACACTCACTAAACGGGTCCCGTCCGCACCGAAAGCTACCCCAGTGACTCCGGCACCATGGTGTGCGGCCAGCGCGAACCGTTCTGACCCGGTTGCGTCCCATAGGCGAACCGCACTGTCTTCTCCGGCGGTACCTACAAGCGCCCCGTCGGGGCTCACAGCGAGCGCGGTGGTGCCTTTCCAATCGTGTCTACGCGCCTTCTTACGGAGGCCCGTCGACGTTATGTTGGCAAGGGGCAGGCCCTGCGCCTCTCGACGCTGATTTGGCGTTTCGGAATCGATACCCGGCGCCGGTTCGATCGCAGGTGAATCAGAGGGGGCAGCGGCGTTCATGTTGCTCGCGCCGTTAGCCGCCTCAGCAAAGGCATCGGCACCAGGCGCGGCAATATGTCGCGTGAAGCGCTTAGTTCCTCGAGCGAGGTCCCAAACTATAACCTGCCCATCCTTGCTGACGCTCGCGAGCGTTCTGCCATCCGGGCTATAGGTCAGCGAGGCGACGGAATCATCGTGGTCGGCGAGGGTCCTGCGCAGCCTACCGGTAGCTACCTCCCAAAGCCCAATCCCCGTGTCATCGGTAGCGCTGGCGAGGGTCTTCCCGTCCGGGCTGAACGCCACGTCGTTCACAGCGACGCCGGCCTGATTTCCAAGCGTCAATCGAAGGCGGCCGGTGGCTACATCCCACAGCGTGATGCGCGTGTCGGTGCCGACGCTGGCAAGGGTGCGTCCATCAAGACTAAAGACGGCTTCCGTAACGGCACCGGCGTGACCAGCCAGGGTGCGGTCGAGCTTGCCGGTCGCGGAGCTCCACAACAGGATGTGACCCTCCTGATCCACACCGGCCAAGATGCCACCATCCGCGCTGAATGCGAGGCGCTCAATCGGAGATGGGCTATTTAGGGTTACGCGTTCCTCTCCTATCGAAAGGTCCCATAAGGCAACGGTCGAATCCCGACTGGCAGTGGCTAGGAGCTTCCCATCGGGACTGAACGCCACGCCATTGATGGCATCGCTATGGCCGGATAGCACGTACGTAGCATTACCCGTCGCGGCATCCCACACTATGACAGAACCGTGGTCCCCCAGGCTGGCTAGTGCCGTTCCATCCGGGCTGAATCCTACGGCTCTCACGTTGCTTCCCAGAGGGCCGGGGAACAGCGTGAGACGGTCGGCCCCGGTGGTTAGATCCCAAAGGATGATCCGATCATCGGCACCCACTCCCGCCACGCTGCGCCCGTTGGGGTCGAATACAAGCGCCATGATGTCGGCGCCCTGACTTTTCAGCACAGGCCCCTTCTGTCCGGACGCCACATCCCACAACGTCACGACGGCGCCGTGTCCCAGCACGCCCAGGCGCGTTCCATCTGGACTGAAAGCAACCGTCGGAAGCCGCGTCCGAGCCTGGAAGCCCTGGAGGACTCCGGCTGGATCGCGGAGTAGATCGCGCGTTAGCGGCACTGCGCCAGATACCAATAACAAAAACGACGCGAACAGCAGCGCGAATGTGGTCATCGAAGTCCGTTTACCGCCCATATGCTACCTACCCCTCAGGGAATCCCTGACGACACTTTGGTCCACCTACCAATAATGCGGCGGCCGGCTTCCGCTGCCCGATCGCAGTGCTCGCGTTCCCCATATCACCAAGTGCGGTGTCGGTAGGATCACCGCGCGATCGAAAGCGAGACTGTAGTGACTCCGTTGGTTCGCGGACCATCTCCGGTTGTTCCGGCCGCGGGCCTACTAGGCTCATCTCGTCCTGAAAGACGTTCACACGTTCACTAGCCGGGACAACTCATGGAGACGGGTCCGCCGGATGAACGCCCCGACCCTGGTCACGAGTTCAGTCCGCAACCGCAGCCCAGCACGCGATCCCATCCCCTTCGACATCCGCCTCCACACTGCGAAACTTACGTAGCAGAACTATCCGTAGGTCTGGGTCGTATAAGCCCATCAATGCCATCGCCATGCCATCGCCAAGACGGTCGAACTCGCAAACAGGAACGGGGCGCCCACGAGCGCTCATATTGGATAGCTGGGAAGCGCGACGCCCATGAGACCCAGAGCGTCTAGTGCCAATGGAGCCAGGACGGCAAGGACAAATGAGACGACGGAAACCGGTCACCCCCACTCTTCAGACGGCCTTGCGTTACCGGCTCGCCATCGATATGCGGAAGGCGTTTCCCACTCGTCCCGAGATCGGTGTATGGGGGCGACAAGTGCCGCGGGCTTATCAAGGCGTCGCGCAGGCTAGGCCGCTTCCAACCTTGCCACATATGGCGATTTCCGTCGCTAGTTATGATATTTCCCTTTACCCGTAGCATACTGTGCCCTGCGGCATACGTATTCCCTTTCGAAGCGGGGCGCCTCGCGCCACCGCGATCGATGCCTCACCACTGACGGTACCGCGCTTGGATCATGCGGGTCTGTCGAATAGAGGTCGGGGTCACCAGCGCACCGTAAAGGTTAGGTTAAGAGCTGCACGATAACGCCCTTCCACTGCCTCTGCATCCCCCTATTTGGAGGGGTGCGAACGTCGTAGGGTGCCGAAAAGAAGGGGACCCTCGGCGGGTGTTGAACGTCTTGAGGTCCGGGCACCACGGCTCGGACCCGCCTTGGGTTCGGCGCGCGGGGGCACCAGAGAGGCTATAGGCGCTACGCCTGGCGAGGACCTTGCGCCCCACATCATCCGCAATCCTCACGGTTCGCGCGCCTGATTTAATACCGGAGAGCGCTACGATTCCGAGGCAAGGGTTGTGAACAGGCCGTCCGTCCCTCTTCGGGCCGCAAAGGCCCACATTGCTCATGCTCCCCAGGAGTGCTACCAGCTCGCCCCCGTCGCTCCCGCATGAATCCGGTTCTCCACCACATTGGCACAATCGGTTGACGCTCTCTCGTGGCTGTCGTCACTGCGCGACAGCCTACCGCTACCCGACGGGGTTCGTCACGCAGGCGTGTACGGCGCGGTGATTTACCCGTTCAAGACGGCCAAAGGGGCAAGCCCGAACACACGAGTGGTTCCCGGTTCATGCACGCGCACGCGGCGGTCGCACCGAACATACGCTCCCGCAGGAACGTCAAAGGGACCCCCCGTACGGCTTGGAAGGCGTCAGAATACCGGCGCACCCGGGCATCCAACCAAATCACCCCACCCCCGAAAGGGGTCTCGTCACAGAACTCTAGCAAAGTGCGCTCATTACGACTGTATCGCCCAATCGGAATGGCCAGAGGCTAGGCCGGCACACGTATTGCTTGATAGCGCGATGAACTAGGGTCCAGCAGGCGCTGGTCAATAACGACACCGAGGGCCCTCCAAGCTACCACTGCGGTGGAACCGCGAGTGGTCAGATCGCAACCTTAGAGAACGACGCTCGATGAGCGCGAGAACGGGGAGAGTGGCCAACATGCCCAGAGCTTGTTGTAGATCAAGACGATTATGTCAACTATCAGGGATAGAAGCTCATGTCCACCGCCATTCGCAGCCCGTCAGGCCCGGACAATTTCCACGTCTCGGATCGCTCGCCCCCGTACGATCGCCGAGACCTCGCTGTATCGTTAACAAACCAATTAGCACACGTCTTCCAGAAACGCGACTCCGTGGGGTTGGGCTTGATGATATTGAACGTCGACGGAGACGTGCTATGTTACAATGCGAGCGCGAGAGACATCATCCTGACACAGCGGAACGTAGACAAGCATCTTGCGGATATACGCGGGCAACTCCTGTCATCCGAGAGGACACGTTGGTCCGGAAACAGCGCGGGTAGTAGCTCGACGAAAACGCCCATCCTGCAACTCCTGGTCTCACAGGGTACTAGCTGGTACGGCCTCCGCGGTTTTTGGCTCGAAGCGCACTCAGACTCGGGATCATCGCTTATCGGCATCGTCATTGAACCGATCAACCTACGTAGATTAGACATGCACCAGGCTCAGCGGTTGTATCATCTTTCGCCGCGGGAGATCTCGGTAATCACCGCCCTGGCCGCCGGCAAAACGGACAAGGAAATCGCCATAACTCTCGACGTCAGTCCCGAGACGGTCCGATGGTATCTAAAGAACATTCGAACCAAGATGGAGGTATCGACGCGTACCGCGATCCTACGCAAGGTGTTCTTCATGCAAATGGAAGCGTGGCCTTCTACGTCAGCACCGCCGGCGTGATCCGGACCAACTTTGCGGTCGAGTTGCCCTAGCATCGCTCACATGAGCTCGTCCAATGCCAAGCCTGCACGGTCGCACATCGGTGAGACCCATGAATGCCGACGTGCAGGGGTTACGGGGACGACGGACATGCCCATCGCCGGGATCTGGATGACTGCTAACATGTATGTACTTGACGCGCGGGACCTGGTACGCTATGACGCCCATCTACGGAGGGCTATCCGTGAACGCTAATCATACGACCCGGCATCCCATCAGGACCTCGCTAATATTGGGCATCTGCCTGGTGAGTGCGGCATGCGGTTGGCTGCACAACGGCTCCCAGACCGCCACGGTCACCGGGTCACTCCAAAACTATGAATACCTGATCGCCCCGGGCGACACGTTGAACGTCTTCGTTTGGCAGAATCCCGATGTGTCGGTCCAGAACGTCCCTGTGCGTCCCGACGGGATGCCGACGGTCACTGGCGCCGGGATACCGACACTCAGCGATCAGGTCTACGTGCAACGAAGGTTATCCGGTGGGGTCGTGCTCGAGGCCGGGCGGAACGACTTCGATATCCTGGTCTTTCAAGAAGAGAGGGACTTTCAGTTCAGCGGCGCACGGGAGGATTTCTGGGGAGCCAGTGTCCTATGGACGCGGAACATCAGCCGGCTGACCTATTTGGATATGAGCGCGGGCTGGACCTCCGTGGATACAAATGCCGTGGGTACAAACACCGATCTAACCGATGAGCGGCAAGACGATCTGCTGAGCTTGCATCTGGGGTTGCGTCGCGAGCTGGGTCGCCACCTGACAAGCACGATTGAGTATCGGCGCGTAGAACGCAGCTCGACGGATCCCACTGCAGATCTGGTGGAGAATCGCATCAGCGCCGGCATCCGGCTCGCGTTCTAAGGTCAGGACGCTCCCCCGCCCTCCGTTGACACTGGTGCCGTCGCGCATTCGCTCACGGCTTACCGGTGAAGTACCAGCGTTAATTGAACACCCAAGTTCCAGCGTTAGTTGAACACTCGGAGTGTGGATTGGGTTAGTGCATCATTCTTTCTGTAATTTTGTTGGTGAGCCTGTGGAGCTTGTGGGCGAG
>JALZID010000263.1 GCA_030860485.1 Pseudomonadota bacterium
GAGGTTGTCCACAGATCCCCAGCTTGGCCTGTGGGCCCTGTGGGTAACAGGGATGTTATCCACAAGTCCACAGGCACCCATGCCCCTCACAGGCTCGCAACCACCCACAAATTGTCCCGAAGAGCCGGTATTACTATCGAGGCCGTACGGGATGCCGGTGACCTGCAGACCTCCTGTTGATAATGTCGTGATATTCAAGTGCCGCCGACCTAGTTCCGCGGCTGTCGCGTTATCTGTGTCGGTTACGCGGATGGCGCGGAGCTGCCGAGGGAATGGTAATGTTCCGCCCAGATAAAAGTTGCGGGTACGGGTCGTCGTAGCACTCGGATTGATACTGCAGGCAATGTTGCTACCGGCCGCGCAGTCGAGACTCCAAGTGACCATCGGAATCGGAGACCGATAGCGGAACTCGTAGGTCCGCGTCACTGGCCCTAAGTTGAGGGTCGCCGTGCAGTCGAGGACGTTACGCTGCTGCAGGCCGGGTACGTTTGTCCACGTGCATTTTCCGCCTGTGATGGGCCCGGTCTGGGGACCGTAAATAGGATCGAAACAGGTGCTGTTGCGCACACACGAAGATGGAGGTGGATGGGCGCCGGCGGCAGGAGTAGTACCACCAGTGGGGATACTCCAGTTGGCCGCAAATGGCGCCGGGAACTGCTTGCCGGTGATGTGTATGGGTAGCTGACCTTTCGCTGTGCCAGCCACGCCACCGTAATCCCCAATATCCGGTTGCTGAAAAGGAGCCAGCCAGGGAAAGGAGCCGTAGTCGGCGCGATAGGCTACGAGGGCCTGATCAAGTTCTCCTAGCACACGCTTCTCAACGGCGCCCATCTGTTCCTGTCGCGTGATCACGAGCACGTGGTCGTTGAAGTCGCCGCCTGCGCGAGTTACGAAGTTGTTGTCGCCATCGCCGTTGGCATCCTCAAGGTAGTCGGCCACGTTATTGCTTGGACGATCCTAGAGAGATCAAGTCGCCACACTCGCAGGGTGGGTTAAGCGCGCCGTTTGCGCGCGACCCGGCGACTGGACGCGTACCGCGGTCACCTTGCATCCTTACACGGGCGTACGCGTCCGGGCGTACGCCTCAGCGAGTCGGCCCGACCGCCGGTGGGTTGGTGGGTAGGGGACCATTGCCCTAACCCCCCGTCATCGAGTGCCAACTGCTTTCTCGTCCTGCCTGCTAAGCTAACCAAACACGTTTGAAATTTCGGCTACCTCGGCAGGTTCACGCGTCCTCCGGTAGGGGAACCCTATGTTTCTTCCTCTCGCTCCTGGAGGGCACCGGGACACTCCCTCCCCTGTCCGCGTGCGGACGGGGGAGGGCGGGGTGGGGGTCAGACATACGCACGCTGACCAAGCCGTGTCCCGGGCGCGACGCCTTTACCCCCACCCCTGCCCTTGTATGTTGCTTTTATGGCTTGGAGGGACAAAATGATAAGCGGTGGAGCTTGTGAGCAATGGGGCTGCGGGGGAGACCCCCTGCGCTTTTCATCCCCATGGCCCCGTGTCGCCGTAGGCGAACGGTCCACAGACTCTACGGCTATCCACCGGTTCGGTGCGGTAGCTCGCTCGTCCAGCCCTTGGGACCGCGAGCCCGTGGGGGAGCGTTGGGCGCCGCACCGCGTCTCCAAATAACCCGAACGGTTGCTGGGGCCCGTGAGCCCGCATTTTTGCAAGGCTGGGTATGAACGAGAATACTGAAGGGTTTGTTGGCATTGATGTTTCCAAGGACACCCTGGACATAGGGTTTCGTCCCTCCGGGGCAGAGCGTCAGCCTTGCCCACGACGAGGTGGGCATCATCGAAGTGATGCACCGGTTGAGCGAGGCCAAGCCGCAGCTCATCGTCCTGGAGGCCACGGGCGGCCTGGAGGTCGATCTGGCTACTCGCCTGATGGTAGCGGGGTTGCCGGTGGTGGTGGTCAACCCCCGTCAAGTCCGGGACTATGCCAAGGCCACGGGTCAACTGGCCAAGACGGATCGGATCGACGCCTTGGTACTGGCGGATTTTGGCCGCGCCATCCGGCAAAGGAACTTCCGAATTTGTCGAAGTCGGTCTGTATGACATTGGCTTGCGTGAGAGTCTAGCCACCTTCCAGGACGGTTCCAACCACACGATTGCCAAGGTCACCGTTTCAGGCCGCATGGCGCACCGCTAGATCCTCGACCTTCTGCTCCACAGCCGCGTCAGGCGCTGCGCCAGGCCGTCGTGCTCCTCGCGCCGCACGATGACCTCGTACAGGCGATTCAGACGATCAGTGGTCGTGTCGATGCGGGTTATCAGATCACTGTGCACCGCATCGATCCGTCGGCTGGTTGCATCCATGCGGGTAATCACGTCACTGTGCGCCGCGTCGATGCGGGCTATTACGTCATGTAGCGCATCGATGCGCTCGTTGGTGGTGTCAATGCGGCGGCTCTGATCAGCAAGTTGGGCGTTCACGTCATCGAGCCGTTTGTTGGTGATCTCTAAGGTCGTCTTGATCTGGGTGTTCTCCGCCCGGACCAATTTGATCTCGGGGATCACCTCTTCGTGCAGCGACTTCCGTAATACATTCATCAGCATGATGATCTCCGTGCCTCAGGTATGGCCTGCGCGCGGATCGTTGCTAGCGCATCTCCAGAGGCGGCCGCCGGTAGCTTTCACGCGCGCGTGGGGAATATTCGGGCTCGACGGATCGACCGTGATCTCACGCCGGCTGGGCGATACCACCAGGTCCATGTCTTCCATAGGCACGGCGCCCAACAGGACCTCATCCCCCAACACCAACGCGCCGACATAGCAGAACCGCTTCCCGAAGCGGACGCGGATTGGGCCGACGTAGGGAACGGTCATACTCCGTCCATCGGCCAGCGACACCTCGCGCATTGATTCCGTTTCGAGCTTGAGCTGCAAGGCGACATGCTCAGGGATACATAGCATGAGCGCACCGGTATCGGCAAGTGCCTTGACCCGAACCGGCTCCAGATCGGGTCCTCTGGGATTGCTGAGCTCGATGTCCGCGAAAACATGACCCATCTTGATGAACCCCCGGGCGGTTTGACTTCCTGGTAGTCACCGGGATTCGAACAGGCGGGTCGTTCCGGCATGCACAGCGCTATCGATATGCGGCACGAATTCCTCATGGCTCAACGGTTTTGGACCTGCTGGGCGCCGTGACGAGCGCAATCGGTTTGCATGGGGTCCCCTACTAAACCGCGCTGGCGGCGTCCTTGAGTCGCACATCGGCGGTCAGCAACTCAAGACCCTGTTCGATCTCCGGGGTTGTACCTCGCTCCAGCGTGGCGCGCAGAGCCACCGAGGTATCGAGGTAGAGGGCAGAGCCCATGAGGCGGTCAAGTACGATCCTGCCGGAGCTCGTCGAGCAGCGCTTGGGCCGTGCCCGGTGCAAGCCCGAGGCCGCGGCTGCGCCATACCCAATCCCCTTTCGGGTACGCGGCTCGCGTGACTTCTCCGGCCGCAGCCAGCGTCTCGAGGATCTCCTCGACGCCGCCGCCGCCAACGGGTGCCTGGCGCCGAGCCGGCCGCAGTTCCGCGACCACGTGGTCCCGCTCCGCTACCAGCACGTCTTCGCCAGCCGAATGTACTCCGACAGCCTGGCCTTGAGCTGCTTGATTCCAACGACCTTCATGTTCCAATGGTAGTCACAGGTAGTCACCTATTCAAGCGGTTAACGCCGTACGGGTTGTGGGCCGCCGTGAACTCGCTGCCGTTGTCGGCCCACCAGACCACCGGGCTAGGCGCTCGTGATCCCACGGAGGCGGGCTCAATGCATCGGCTTCGAGTGGATCCGCGGTATTTATAGGGCCACACCGTCGAGCGCGGGGATCACTGAATGGCCGCGGACCCGATCACTTCGTTGGCTCGTGCGCCGTCTCGCCTGCAGGCGCCGGTTGGTAGACCTCGCGGACCTCTGCCTCCCCGGTATCGTAGGTCTGGCCCGGTTTCAGACCCACGGCCAACGGCGCGTTCCCGATGCGGACCGGCAGGGTGGTGCCGCGCATGGCGCCGACATCGATCTCGATGCCCTGGGCATCGAGATCGCCTTCGAGGGACGTCACGCCGTTGATCCACACCATGCCTCGGCCGCGCGAGCGGCGCACCAGGCCGTTCATCGTGACATTCGGTACCACCGGCGCGGATTCGACGGTCGGCGTGACGATCGGCGCCGTCTCCACCTGCGGCTTCGGCGGCTGGCGCCGCAGGGCCTCCAGCATCTCCCGCTCTTCGGGGGTGGTGAAGAGCCTGCCGAGGTCTTGGGCCTGCACGAGCGTGGCGAAGGCGCCGAGCGCCAGCAGGCCGGCTCCTTTGCCCCACACGTTGAATCGGTGTTCGCTCATCATTCGCCTCACTCTGCCATTCTCATCGCCGACCGCGAGGCACGCTGCCGACGTTTTCAAGCACGCGTTGACACCCTGAAGCACGGACTGTCGGGATACGGGTCCCTCCTTCGACGCCGAACACCGCATCGTTTACAAGGTAGAGGGCGATGCACTTCGTCGCCCAGTTACGTTACCACTACTGACACCGCACCGGGGAGCGGGACTCAGAGGTTGATGTCATTACCGTTCGCCAACCGGATCGTGAACCACAGGAGCTCGCACGCGCTCTTCAAGTTCTCCTGGTCCAGCCTCGGCTCGACCCTCTCGGCCGCGCGCCGGAAGGTGCAGTCCCGGATGCTGTAGATCCCATCGGCCTTGCCGTCCAGGGCCGCGAGCACGGCGCCCGGTGGCAAGCCCGAAATCCGGCGTGAACGGCTCGCGCGCGGCGATCTCGTAGCGCAAGCTCGGGATCTTCGTGATCGCGGCCGTGCGCTTAAGCACCTCGATCCAGTTGAGGCGCTGCTCGTTCCCGATCACGCCCTTCCTGACCAGCTCGACGAAGCGCGGATACTGCTCCCTGATGATCATGTCCTCCTGGTCCACCGCGAGGTACTTGCCCGTCACGCTCTGCAACCGCCCGTGAGCACCGCGATCTGACAATAAAGGTCCCCGCTGTCCCCCGGGAGGGTCGAGCCCGGCGGCGGCGTGTCCTCGGCCGCACGGGGCTCGCCCTCCACCACGGCGTTCGGATCGGTGCCGGCCAGCCAGTTGAGGCTGGTGATCTGCAGCTCCGGGTAGCCGTCCAGGGCGCGACTCACCGCACGCATCATCTCGAGGGGCGTCGCCTTGTACCGAGACAGGGTGTCCGCGATGTCGACGGCGGTCTTGATGTCCTGAGGGATCGACCGGGGTCTCTGGAAGCCGCCCCTTCGCCGCATTGAACTGGGCCTGATAGATGCCCGCCCGTTGCTCGGCACTGGCCGCGCGCTGCCGGAGCGACAGCCCCTCGACCAGATTGATCCCGCCGCCGACGGCAGCGAGGAGGAGGATCACTGCGCTCGCCAGGAGCATCCCCGAGCGCGCCTGGTGCAAGCGGTAGTATTTGAGGTCCTCGGCCTGCGCATAGTGGTTCCTGGGCCTCTTCTTGAGCAGGAGATGGGCATAGATGTAGTCGCTGAAGGGGGTCGTCAATACCCCCTGGATCCCGAGCCGCCGCGCGACATCCGCCACGTCGAGGAGATGGTAGCGCACGGTCTCGGCGTTGCGGCATTGCCGCTCGAGCTGGTCGAGCAGCTCGCCGTGGGCGAGGATAGATATCGAGCGGCCCCTCGGCCAGGAGCTGGACGTTCTTGAGATAGCGCTCGAATTTGTCGAGCTCATTCAGGATATACGGGGCGAAGGGCACCGTGCCGAGCCTCGGCATCTTCGCCAGCCGGCTGATCTTGATGACCCGCTCCCGGAAATAGGATTGCCGGAGACCGCTGTGGGTCTGCATGCTGACCCAGAGCACGTTCGGGGACTTGACGTTGATCCGATCGAGCAAGGCCGTGCTCACGATCGCCAGGGAATTGCCGGCCACCGGGACCTTTTGCTGTACGCACAGCCGGGTCCACGGTTGCACCAGCTCGGGGTTGGTGATGGCGCTCAGCAACACCTTGTCGTCGCGCCGCCCCTCGGTCTCGCGGCCCTCCGGCAGGACATGACTGTAGGGCGTGCCGCGGAAGAACCACGCGAGCTTGCGCTCCAGTACCGCGCGCCGATCGGGGCCGTAGAGATGGGGGATGGTCTCGTGGCGGTATTCTTCTTCCACCACATCGACCAGCATATAAAGGGGGGTCTTGTCGGACTCGCGCAGGTAACGGTCGAACAAGCTGAGCTCGGCATCGTCGGCGTCGAAGACGTGATCTCCTGCAGGCGCCGGTTCTCGAGGCTGTCCCGGAGATCGGTGAGGGCGTCGATCATCGGCACGCCCGCGTCCAGGAGTTGCTCCATGTGGAAGCAAAAGGTGATCAGATTGGAGTGTTTGATCCCCTGCCGGACGGCGAACAACCCGCCGGGCTTGACCGGCCGATAGCTCACCAGATCGAGCCCGAGCCGCGTCAGGCGCATCTCGAGGTCGATGGGATTGACCGCATCGGCCTGCCCGCGTTGCAAGCGCCCGTCGGCGTCCACGGCCTTGTAGCGGTACAGCTCCATTTACTTGACGCGCTGTGTCAGGTCCACGACCCGTGACACCTCATCGAGGCTGGTGGTGCCGTCCAGGACGCGAGCGATGCCGACATCGGCGAGCGGCGTGAAGCCCTGCTCCAAGGCGTGACGCGCGATCTCACGCGTCGTCGCCCCTCGCGCCACCAGCTCGTCCATCTCGGGGTCGAAGCTCAACACCTCCATGAGGGCGGTGCGGCTCTTGACTGCTACGTGTGACGACACGCTCCGACGCTTCACCCTATAAGGAACTACCGTATTTTCCTATCGCGCGCTACGAAACTTTTTCTCGAAAGACTCTGGGGATGGACGTCCGGGAGGCCGGCAGCCTGGCCGGCGCGCTTGAGCATGTATTCCACCGCATCGATGGACAGGGGCCCACCCTGCTCGGAGATAAATACAAAGGAGGCTCGATGTTTTCTCGCGCCGGAGCTTGCGCAGCGCCCGCAGCTCGTCGCCCTGAAGGGGATGCATGGTGCTCTTGCTGCTCTTGAGGCGTCGCACGTAGATCTCGGCGCGGTCGAGATGCACGTCTTCCCAGCGGAGATCCGTCACCTCGCCGACACGTAGGCCGTGGCGGTAAGCGACCAGGATCATTGTCGAGTCGCGGTGCGGGTTGCGGCTGGTCTTCTTGACCGTCTGACGCAGGCCCTCGACCTGCGGTTCGGTCAAAAACCGCGGGGCTTTTCGCCTCT
>JALZID010000264.1 GCA_030860485.1 Pseudomonadota bacterium
AGGCCAAACTCACTACCAGAAAGGCTTACGGTTTTCGGACCTATCATGGGCTGGAAGTCGCTTTGTATCATGCACTTGGCGCTCTACCGGAACCAAAGTTCACCCACAGATTTTCCTGAGGAGGGCATATTTTTACCCACGACCACACGTACGAAGCCGATGTGCTCTGAGGCCCGCACCTCGGCCTCGAAAGGCGAGGACTCCGTTTCGCCGGCAGTTCTACGTATATATACAGGCGCTACGAAGTACCACGCATTTGCGCTCTCGCTATCCCAAGACAACTGCATCGGCCAGCGTTTGGTGCCGCGATGAGGAACCGTCTCTTGTCCTGCGGCGAAAAGCACGCGTTGGTCCGGATCGTAGACTGCCACGCCTTTCACCTCCGGAAAGGCCAGTAGCGAACGTGCCGGGTCTTTGGCATTGTCCGCGCTACCGTAAAGTAGTGCTAGGGTGACTTCCGCAGCGAAGTTCTTCGTTACCTGATACCCCTGTGCGATGAGATTTTCGCTTACGGTGTGGCTTGACAGCCTCGAGGTAACCAGCGACGAAGCCATAGCTAGAACGACAAGGCCGACGGTAAATATAAATACCAATTGGCTGCGAAAGCCCATAGAGAAGGCGAACATCGGCGAGCCAATTGTCATCTTCAGTCGCAAGCCTATCGCTCGGGGAATACCATGTCGAACTGGCGTTCGGTCTGTGACACCGGTTCCAACCCTAAGTGCTCCGCGGTACGGATATTGACCGCCGTCAAGAGATCGCGCAGCGGGACAAACTTGCCTTTCTTGACGCCCCCCGTGCGCAGCGTTTCCATCGCCATCGCCGCCAGACTCCGGCCTAGGCCGGCGTTATCTGGATAAAGGGCCATCAAGGCCCCTTTCCTCACATGGCTCGGATTACTGGATATCACCACAATCTTCTTATCCCACGCCCCCTTTAGGACGAGCGGTAGGACCGCGTTGTCATCGACGGTGTCGTCACCCTGCGGTATCCATATCACCTCAGAGACCCCCGCTGTCGTGTCCAACAGGGTGCGGTATAGCCGGGCTCCGGCAGCGAGATCTTCTGCAGGAATTGCATTGAGGAGGAGCGCCTGCGACCGAGCGGCCACGTGAGCCCGATCGATTAACCCCTGGTTGCTTAATCGATCGTAAATGACAGTCACGCGCTTTGCGCTCGGCGCTACTTTCATTAGTCGCTCGAAGAGGATCTCCGGATCCGGCGATAGGGTAATGCCCCTAAAGACGGCCCGGTTCTCACGGGGCTCCGTCAACACTGCGCCCACGATGACCTCTATCTCGTTCTCCAATCGCTTTGCCGCTGTTACCCCCTTGGTTCCGAGGGCGATGACGACTCTTACCCCATCGCGCCCCAGCGATGCACGTAACGCCGACGGATCCGTAACCCCGTCCAATGCATAACGCGTCGTGTCCCTATCGAGGCCGTCGTCGATACCCTGCACGATACTCGTGAATACGCTCTTGTACGGTTCGCGCACATTCGGGTATAGCACGCCGATTGTCGCCTCTTCGCCGAGTGGCTCGGCGGCAGCCTGGCGTACAGGCGATAATACCGATCCCCCCGCACAAAGGATCACTAGCATTACGTTTCCAAAAGTCAATCGTTACGTCCCTGACACCGAGAAGGAAGGGATCTGGAGACACTCTGAAAGGCTCTCCCGAGCAGGTCCACATGCGCAAAGGCGCCGAACGCGTTGTGAGACATAGCAACTGAACAAGCGAGTGAGGGGCGAGCACGCGACGAAAGAATTGTACCGCGCAGTGTCTTTTGCAGAGCTTCCCTAGAATTCTAGTCGAATCTCGCCGTAGACGCTACGCCCGGCGAGCGGCAGGTCCTTAGGTATTGCCGCCCCCGGGCTCGGTTCGCGCGCATCTGAATCGAACAGGTTTCGCACGGAAAAGGCGACTCCCCAATCATCGACAATACGTTTTCGCCGAATCGTCACATCCACCGTGCTGTAGTCCGAGATGTGGGGGCGGCTATCGCCGGGGGCACGCTTTCGATCGATAACGCAATTAAACTGGGGACTAACACGCCAGTCAGGCAGAAACTCCCATTCGGAACGAACATATAACTTGTGGTGAGGCGCATTGCCTGCGTCGCGGTCGGTTGCCTCGTCCGTTGATTCCTGATATGCGTAGTTACCTAATAAGCGAAGCGAATCTAGCGGCTCCCAATCGGCCTCCAGCTCTAGCCCAGTGCCGGTTTGCTGTCCGCTGTTCTGTGCCGTCCGGCTCGTCGCGCCCGGGTCAGGAACGAAACGAATGATGTCGTCCCACCAATATCGGAATACATTTAACCCCACACGCAAGTTACGCATGGCCTGGTAGTCGAACGCTAACTCGACGGTTCTTATCGTTTCCGGGTCGAGATTCGGATTGCCTAGTACGACCGGATTATTGATATTGCGGCTCTCGGCAAAGGAGGGTGCGCGGAAGGCCTGGCCATAGAGAAGCTTTGTCGTGAGATCGTCACGCGTCTGCCATACGAGTGCGAAGCGCGGGTTCACGGTATTGCCAAAATCCGAGTACTGGTCGAATCGAGCTCCGGCGGTCAGCTCCCAATCTCTCTGGAAAGCCCAGGCATCTTGCAGAAAGAGGAAATAGTTCTTGCGGTCCCCTTCGCGGATAAACACCAGCGGGGTATCGGTTACATCCACGGGCGGGCTTCCGGGGGGAAGAGGCACACCCGTCGTTGGATCCAACCCAAAATTCTTCGTCTCCCGAACTTCACGCAGAGTGCCATAGTTGAATCCGGCACCCAGACGGAATAGGTGTTGGTCGAATCCGGTGTAGAAAGCGGATAAATTAACACGCGCATGCCGTTCGAAGACTTCGGGGTTGCCGATCACGCCATCAGGAAATACACCGAATCCCAAATTAGCACCCGGCGGGAACAGGATCGCATCCTGGTCGATCTCTTGGCTCGTGTCTAGGTAGCTAACCTGGGCGGTCACATCCCAGTCTTTCGCAAAGATCGGATTGTCGTAGGAGAGATCAATGTTCCAGCGGTCGCTCGCGAATCGATTATTTGGATCCAGCGCCTGCGCGACGCCCGCCCCGTTTCCGACATCCCGGCGGCGCTGCAAGCCCGCGCGCAAGCGCCAATCCCGCCGCGCCACGTCAAGACGCGCATCGAGATTCTCGCGTTGTAGATTTACAGGACCGGGTGCAAGTGAAGCACCCGTGCCGAAGGTTGCGTCCAACGCGGTCTGCGCGTCGGCATCGATGATCTCAGCCTGGCCGTCGGTATCATGGAACTCCACCATCGCGGCCACATCGAATCCCGCCCACGTCCCGCCGTGGACACCCCATGCATCCCACGTATCGAAGCTACCCCCTCGAACGCCGAGCTCACTCCCGCTGATATCTTGCTTAGTTTTGGTAATGATATTGACCACCCCGGCAAAAGCGTCGGCGCCGTAGACCGCGGAACCCGGCCCGCGGATCACCTCGATGCGGGCGATCGCTTCGACCGGCATGCCCCCCCAGATTAGATTTCGGTCGCCCTGGAACAGGTTGGTAATGGGGATCCCGTTGATCAATACCAGCACTTGCGGATTGAAGTCCGAATAGACACCACGAATCGTATAGATCGGGTTGTATCCTAGGTTACTTCTTGCGACGTGCAGCCCTGGTACCGTTTCCAGCGCCTCGTCCAGGTCCGTGGCACCAATTGCTTTTATATCCGCCGCCGTTATCACGGTAATGACCGCGGGCGCTTCTGAGAGCCGCTGCTTGCTTCCGGTCGCAATGCTAATCATCTCCTCGTCGCCGTAAAGCTCTAGCAGCCTGTCGGACTAAGGTTGAACGGTACAGCGGCGGCGCAGGTGCTGAGCGGGACCATCGTTGGTCGAACGGTCATTGATGCTGTAGGGACGGTGAAATGATGATGATCGGATCGATCC
>JALZID010000265.1 GCA_030860485.1 Pseudomonadota bacterium
CAGGCTGGCCATGCATCGTCATCGACTCCGCTCTTCAGTGTCTCGCTACCTGCACATTATCCCTTAGCCATGACTCGCTGTAAACCACAATTCGCCGTGACAAAGACAATTTTTAGAGGTGCCCTTATGACTAACAGCATAACCCCCAGGGATCGGGAATACCACGACGCGAGCCGGCATAGGGGACGGGATCACGATCGCCCACCTGCCCGGCCACCCGCCCACGAGGCGAGCGCCGTGATCGGGCGGTCGCGACGCGATCGCACGGAGATACTGCGCCTGGAAGCCTGTTTCGTCATAGCCGCCTACCCCCTCGCAACAGTCACCCAGCCTAGCATAACCCCGACTGACGCGCGCGGTATTATTTCACAGTTCCCTTGTGACTTATTTCCTTGACTTTCCGGCTATGCGACGGTCACGGACGCGAACAACAGATAGGATTGGGAAATGCCCTCGCCACCTGCGGCCAGCGGGCAACTCGACCCCGGCGGGATAGCAGCCTTATCGCGTAACCCGCCTTCGAGACGCGCCCCGTCATTCTATATCCCATTCCCGAATATCGATCGCGGCCGCCTATTCCAAGGATACACCCCTACGCCACCGGATTTATTCACGATCGAATGCGGTCAATCAGGGCCGCGCCGCCCGTATTTCCTTTGCCTTCCGGTCGATAACCGCTCCCCCGGCGCGATCGCGCGGGTGAACGACGATTTGATCAAGCGCCAGAGAATCGGCGGAATCCACATTCGTTCGGTGGTAATGTTCGAAGGCAATGGATGTAATCGGGCAGTATGACTAGGCATCGCTATGGAACAGTCGTTGATTGCGCACAAAACGGACGCTTCGGTTTTTTCAGTTACCGAACGCCGACGGCGTTCAAACAACGCCGCCGTGAAAAACACGAACCACCGGAAACATACGCTCGAACATAATGAGGCGTGGCAAAACGTATGCTTCAATGTGCAGCCTTCCCAAAAGGCGGGTTACGCGATAAAGCTGTTAACCCGCCCTACCGGGTTGTTCACCCTGGCCTGTCTCGCGACTTGTTCAACCACGCCACGCCTCCTTAACAGTGCGGGTTACACCAAAACTGCTTATATTTGGTGTCTCCGTTGCCGCAGGCAGTCGTAGTGCAGTAGCTCAGCGCCGCCCTCTCGAAAAACCCTAGTTTTTGCTCTACCTGGTCCTTGGGGACTCGTTTGACCTCGCCCTCATCACACCCGATTGGCGTTGGCGTTTTAACGGCTGCTGCAAGTTCATCAACCATGGCTTTTGGGCACAATTTGGCGCCGCCAGTGTTATCGTCGGCACCGACCGCTACGTAGTTCCCACCACTTAACTTCGATCCAATCTCGCTCGGATCACCGCAAGCGGTCATAAATAATGACACTAATACAAAATAGCAACTTTTCATATCGGCTCCTCAATGTTTTGTTAAAAGGTAATGTTCGCTTTAGATCGAAGCTACGTGTATGGCGTAAGTCGCCTAAAAGAAACTTAAGGTGACGCGGCCTATAGTTGCGCGATCTGGTATAAACTCACGTGTGACGGAGAACGGATCCGACGTTCTGAATTCCAGATCGTCGAACAAAAACTTTTCATCTAGAAGATTGGTAATCTCTAAACTGACGATGCCTCGCCGTTTTGGCAACCGATAACCGATCGCTGCATCAACTATATAAAATTCGTCCGCCTCAGGGGTTAACACGATCCCTCTCTGCCCCGCCTCCTGCCGCACAAAGCTGATCCCAATCTCACCGAAGACACCTAAAGGACTAAAATACCGAACTGACAATGGTATGCTCGCTGTGTCAAGTTTCGTGAGCGAGCCGGTGTCTACTGCTCCTCGAAAGCGTTCAAATCGATACTCCGCACTAAGTGCCCAATTGGAATGTGGCGTCCAGTAACCGTAGGCCCGATATAAATCCTCCTTCTCCTGATCAATCAGACCTATGATAGGCACATCCAAATTGCGTCTCGAGAACTCAAATCCTCCATAAGCGTTCCTGGTAAGCTTAGTATCCAGTCCGATCCCGTAAAGCTCGGCCCGGGTGCCGTTAATGTCATCGAAAAACTGATTGAAACCAGGTACCTGAGTTGGTTCGACCGTCTGGTCAGCAACCAATTGTCGTTTTACCGTCTCGAGGTAGGCAGCTCGTAATCTTATGTCACCATTAATGTCCCACTGCAACCCAAACTTAGGATTAACCTTATGAATCACAATACTTTCGTTATCGAAAGAATCGTAGCCAAGCCCTAACGTCCACGTAAAATTGTTAGGAAACGTTATGTTAGCGTAACTGTAGACGTTGCTTTGATCTATTGTAGATTTCAATCCACCCTCTCCCCTACAACCCGGAAACGGTAGGCGTTCCTCAGTAGGAAGTAGTTCTTGCTCCATGGCAAATTCTTCCTGAAACACTCTGCAAGGCTCCGGCAAGAGTTCGCCAACAGTCCGGCTTTGGCTATCTATATTGTAAACCCCTCCGCCAAGCACAAAATTAATCCGATCTGACCGGAATAGGCACTGGCCTTGAGCATCATAACCTTGATTCTTGATCCTATTGTCCGTAATAGAGACCGGATCGACCGAGTGTAGGTTCGTTCTACGGTCGCTATAGATTAGTGATCCGATTACATCGGATTGGGGCGACAAAGCCATACGCAGCCCCAGACGTCCTGTGTTATGGCCTAAGTCTCTTCGGTCCGTAGGAGTAAATAATGGATCAAACCTAAGGCGCAGATCTCCTTGATCGGTGTCGCGGTGTCGATATTCAAATTGGATATTGAACTTATCTGTCAGCGCTATCTGAGCGAACGCATTGTAAATATCGTGCTGAACATCCGCTTTCTTACGAAATCCATCGCTCTGATAGTGAAACTGATCGAGGCTGTAAGAAAGTCTATTGTGAATTCCGGAGAGCACAGCCTCGTCACCGAAGGTATCGTTGTTCCCTAACACGCCAGAGAGAATCAGTTGAGGCCTGTTTCGCTCGAATAACCTGGAATACTCATTAAAGGCAGCGCGCGCTGGGCCTGCTCCTGTGACGATATTTAAGGTGCGCTCATTTAGCTGGGGCTGAACGGGGTTGATATTGATTGGTTGCAGTAGCTGGGCCTGAAGTAGCTCGCTCACCCGGGCGATTTGGTGCCTGGGTAACCTGCCATAGGTATCTGATAAGAACCGGTGTGCGGAGTAATCAGCCGGGTCCAGACCCAGCGTTTTGCTGGCCTCGACAAGACCCCGCTGGGTGAACCCCAAATCGTCGTAAATCCGTGCAAGACTAGTACTACGCGCAGCACGGTCTTCGTCCAAATCCAGACGCGATCTATACAGCGCCCGGTTATCGTTTAGCTCAATAGCCCGTTGCAGATCGTGCAGCGCCTCTACCGGCCGATTGGTGGTCTGCTTCTGGATAGCGTCGTAAAACCAGGGCGTCGGGTCTTTGGGATCGAGGAGCTTCGCTTGCTCATACTCGCTCGATGCGAGACCATCGCGCTTCTCTTCGAAATACGCCTTGCCGAGGTAGCTCCGCACGAGGGAGTTGTTGGGGTCGAGGGAGGCGGCGGTCTCGATCTCGCGGGTGCCCTCGTCCAGGTCTCCGTCGCGGATCTTCGCGAGCCCCATCCCGAGGCGCGGCAAGGGATTCGGTGGCGTCGCCCTGGATGGCGCGCTCGAAAGCCGTCTTAGCCTTATCGACCTCGATGCGGGTCAGATAGGCAAAGCCTAGCACGGTCTGGGTGCGGGCCAGGGCGGGGCTCAGGGTCTCGGCTTTGTGGGCGGCTTCGAGGGCGGCATCGAGATCGCCCCGTGACAGCTCGAGCTCGGACACCCGCGCCCACAGGAGCGCGTCCTCGGGTGCCAGCTCCACCGCGCGCCGGGCATTCTCGAGGGCCTTTTCGATCTCGAAGCGGCCCTGATGGGCATAGGACAGCGCTGCCTGGGGGAGCGGGGAATTGGGGTCCAAGCCGGCCCCAGTCTCGGCCAGGCGCAAGGCACCGTCCTTCTGGTCGCGCACCAGCGCGATGACCGAGCGCAGGGCGGCAGCCCCGCCCGACTTGGGGTCGGCCCGCTCGGCCTCGGCGAGATCGGCCTCGGCCTTCGCGACCCGGCCGACGCTGAACAGCAACCCGGCCCACAGCAAAAGATAACGCCCATCGCCGCCTGCGCGCGCAGTGCGCCCGAGCGCTCGACCACGACCGGCCCCCTGTACGGAGATGATCCTGGCCACCCAAGGCTCGCAGCCCTGGGCGTGTACCCCGGTAGCAGTGCTAAGGAGCGCGATCAAGATGGCTCCCCATAGCGGGCCCCCGATGATGCGCACAATGCATGTCCCCCTTTCAGCATGACGTCTATTGAGTTATGAGTAAAAGCATAACCGCCAGTGACCGGGAATGCCAGGACGCGAGCCGGCCAGAGGACGGGATCACGATCGCCCACCTGCCCGGCCACCCGCCCGCGGCGAGCGCCGTGATCGGGCGGTCGCGGCGCGATCGCACGGAGATACTGCGCCGGGAAGCTTGTTTCGTCATAGCCGCCTACCCCCTCGAAACAGTCACCCATATATGGACTCCTCCGATTTGCAAGCATCTCGCTCGTTGATGGCAGCGGTCGGTGAGCGCAGTTGCTCCCATATATCCGGCCTTAGTTGGTGAGGCCTTGGGTCGCCTCTGGCCCTGATGGATT
>JALZID010000266.1 GCA_030860485.1 Pseudomonadota bacterium
TCCATCGCCTACTTGTCACCCGTCAACTACGAGAGGAGGATATGTTCAACACCGAACCCGCAACCACCGCAATGCACGGCTTGAATCCCAAGCCGTAAATCGTCCACGGAACGGGGGGAACTCCAATGTACTTAACCGTGCGTGAATATAGTGCTAATCTTGTAGAAGCGGCCGGGCGCTTGGTGGCCATGGCGAAGGAGCACGGGGGTCCCGATAACATCTCGGTAATGCTGGCACGGCCGCGCGCGCGGCGCCGGCCGTGGTGGGGCGGCCGGCTGCGCCGGTGGCTCGGTTAGAACAGCCTTAATCGATAAGAGGAGACAGGGGGGCGCTACTATGGCAAAACTCGTTCTCAGCCTCGGCGGGGCCTTCCAGGCGGAATTTCCCTTGAACAAAGAGCGCATGACCATCGGGCGCAAACCGGACAACGACGTCCAGGTCGACAACCTCGCGGTCAGCGGCAAGCACGCGCTCATCATCACCATCCTCGACGACTCGTTCGTCGAGGACCTGGGGAGCACCAACGGCACCTACGTCAACGGCAAGCTCATCAAGAAGCACGCGCTGCGGCACGGCGACGTGATGGGGATCGGCAAGCACGAGGTCAAATACGTCAACGAGCATGCCACGGCCGATGACGAGGAGCTGGAGAAGACCATCGTCATGAAACCGGGCTCGGCGAGCGCCGCGGCCGCGATTGCCAAGGCCCTGGGACGCGCGACGCCCCCGCCGGCACCCGCACCGGCGTCCCCCGCCGCCACGGCGCAGGCGCCCCGCCTGCCACTCGGGAAGCTGCACATCCTCACCGGCCCCATCGCCGGAAAGCAACTGGAGCTGACCAAGGCCTCCCTCACGCTCGGGCGACCCGGCGTGCAGGTGGCGGTGATCTCCAGGCGCGCCGAAGGCTATTTCTTGACGCACATCGAGGGACAAGCCGGCGGCTTGCCCAAGTTCCCCATCGTCAACGGCGACTCAGTCGGGCCGCGCAGCTACCAGCTCAGGAACCACGACGTCATCGAGTTGGCCGGGATCAAGATGGAGTTCGTCTCGGTATCCTGAGCCACCGGCGCCTTACGACCCAGGCATGGCCTAAGCCGTCCGCAAGCGGCACGGGCGCGTCGGGTTCATGGGCCACTCGCACAGATCGGCCATGAGGCACTCCCCGCAACGCGGCTTGTGGGCCGTGCAGATATAGCGCCCGTGCAGGATCAACCAGTGATGCGCGTCCTTCCGGAACGCCTTCGGCACCGCCCGCAAGAGGCGCTTCTCGACGGCGAGCGGCGTCCGGCCGGGTGCTAGGCCGGTACGGTTGGCGACCCGGAAGATATGGGTATCCACCGCGATGGTGGGTTCACCGAAGGCGGTATTGAGGACCACGTTGGCGGTCTTGCGCCCGACCCCGGGCAGGGCCTCGAGCGCGCCGCGTTGCGCCGGCACCCGACCGCCATGGCGTTCCACGAGGAGGGCGGACGTCTTGATGATGTTGCCGGCCTTGGCGTTGTAGAGCCCGATGGTCTTGATATGCTCGCGAAGCCCGTTGATCCCGAGGCGGAGCATCGCGGCCGGTGTGCCGGCCACGGCGAAGAGGCGCTCGGTGACCTTGTTGACGGCGACATCGGTGGCTTGCGCCGAGAGGATCACCGCGACCAGGAGCTGGAACGGACTCGAATAGCGGAGCTCGGTCGTGGGACGGGGATTGTGCGCCTTTAGGCGTTCGAATACCTCGAGGCGTGTGCGGGCGTTCACCAGGCCGACGCGACGCCATCATTCCAAGGGGGGCACCCCTTTGCGCGGACTCCTGTTCAATGCGGTTTTTGGTACACCAAGGGCGGCTTTTGGTGCACCAAGGTCAGAATGGTGCAAGCCAGCTCTTCCTGCCGATAGTGCCTGAAACCCGGCGCGATCGGCAAACCGTCCACGTCTGCGGTCTCCGCGATCCGCTCCAGCAGCATGAAACCCGCGGAGCCAATCCGGTCGATCCAGTCGCAGGCCTGGAGCCGATTGAAATATTGTACGTCGTTTCGAACAGGAGCTTCCAGGCCGGTCGGAGAAACGCAGATAAGTCTTGGGCGACTCGGTCGGGTCGTAATGCTGGAGATAATCGTCGATCCCGATCTGATGGATCATGTAACCGCCCGGTTTGAGGGTGCGGTGAAAATCGGCCAAGAGATCCTTGACGTTTCCGATGGGGACGTGCTCCAAGCAATGGAAGCTGAAGATCAGGTCGAAGGCGCCGTCCGCGAACTGTCGAGGGCTGCCGTCGGGTTCGATGACATAGCAGAGGCCCAAGGCATCGTACAGTGCCCCGAAGCTCGGCGCCGCGACGATCGTATCCAATCGGCCGACATCTCCCTTGAACCCGGCAGGGTGCTTTGAGCTTTCCGTCTGGAGCGCCGCCAACTGTCGGTTGTCCCAGACGTCGAGCATGGTGATGTGAAGATCGAAGTAGAGGCGCAGGTACAGCGAATACCAGTGCATCCATTCGGTGCCCAGCTCGAAGGCCTGGGCTTGCGCCGGGACGGCGCCATACTTCTTGCACAGAGCCACGAATAGATCCCCGCGCTCGACATAGACACCGATGCCGGTATTTTGTCGGGCACGCTGGCCCACGACATTGCCGATCGAGCGATAGGCCTTCTTGGTGGCATCGTTGAGCGAGAATGCCTTCAGGGCCAGCGCGGCCAGGACATACTTGACCATGGACAAAGTATACTACCCAACCCCACGAAAGCACGATGGCGAAGCACGATGGACTTGCCGTTACTGGTGCTGAAAAAGGGCGAGGAGCGCCGCCTGCGCGCCGGCCATCTCTGGGTCTATGGCAACGAGGTCGATGCCGGCGAGACCCCCCTGCACAGCTTCGCGCCCGGACAGCCGGTCGTGGTGCGGGCCAAGGCCGGTACGCTGCTCGGCACGGCCTATGTCAACCCGCACACGCTCATCTGCGCGCGCCTCGTGAGCGGGGACCCGGAAGAGCCGTTCGCAAGACCTCTCATCGTCCGGCGTCTGCAACAGGCGCTCGGTCTCCGGGAGCGGCTGTTCCGGGACCCCTATTACCGCTTGGTCTACGGCGAGGGCGATTTCCTGCCGGGGCTGATCGTCGATCGCTACGGCGGGATGCTGGTGGTCCAGTTCAATACGGCCGGAATGGAGCGCGCAGAGGCCGAGGTCATCGATGCACTCATGGAGGTCGTGGCCCCCGAGGTCATCCTCCTGCGCAATGATTCGCCAGCCCGCCGGATCGAGGGTCTGGATACCCACGTGCGCACGGCCTGCGGGGTGGTCCCGGAGGAAGTGGCCTTGACCGAGTATGGTGCGCGCTTCGAGGTGCCGATCGCCTGTGGTCAGAAGACCGGCTGGTACTATGACCACCGCGAGAACCGCGAGCGCATGCTGCGTTATGCGGGGGGCGCTCGGGTGCTCGATGCCTTCAGTTATCTGGGCGCATGGGGCATCGAGGCGGCCGTCGCGGGGGCCGAGCGCGTCGTCTGCATCGAATCTTCGCCGATCGCAGCCGCAAGCATCGCCCGCCATGCCGCCATCAACCAAGTTGCCGACCGGGTGGAGGTCGTGCAGGCGGATGTCTTCGATACCTTGAAGTCGTTCGATCGATCCGGCGTACGCTTCGACCTCGTGGTCCTGGACCCCCCGGCCTTCATCAAGCGCCGCAAGGACCTGGAGGAGGGGTCCCTCGCCTATCGCCGGCTGAATCTATTGGCGATGACGCTCCTAAGCGCCGGCGGGACGCTGGTGTCGGCGTCCTGCTCCTCCCACCTCGCGCCCGAGCAGTTCGTCGATGCGCTGCGGCGCGCGGCACGGCGGCTCGACCGCGACCTCCAGGTCATCGCGCAGGGCCACCAGTCCCCCGACCATCCCGTACACCCGGCGATCCCGGAGACGAACTACCTCAAGACGCTGTTCTGCCGCGTGCTGTGATGAGCGCAAGACCGACGGTATCGCTCAGCCTCGGCAGCGGCGGGGCGCGCGGCCTCGCCCACATCGGGATCATCGAGGCCATCGAGCAGGCCGGCTACGAGGTGCGCTCGATCGCCGGCGCCTCCATGGGCGCCCTGGTCGGCGGCATCTACGCCGCCGGCCGGCTCGATGTCTATACCCGCTGGGTCACGGCCCTGTCCCACATCGACGTCATCCGGCTCCTGGATTTCGCCTACGACCGCAGGGGGCTGTTCAAGGGCGAGAAGATTATCAACCTATTGAAGGACCTGATAGGCGATCACGAGATCACGCGCCTGCCGATCTCCTTCACCGCGGTCGCGACCGATCTAAAGACTCAAAAGGAGGTCTGGTTCAACCGCGGGCCGCTCTTCGACGCCATCCGGGCCTCGATCTCGGTGCCGACGATCTTTACTCCCTACGACTACCAGGGCATGCAGCTCGTGGATGGGGCCTGGGTCACCCCCA
>JALZID010000267.1 GCA_030860485.1 Pseudomonadota bacterium
TGTACGGCGGTCAGGTCATCGAGAGCCCGGGTTATTACGTGCAACCGACGCTGGTGCGGGCGCAAAACCACTGGCCGGTCGTCCAGCGGGAGACCTTCGCGCCGATTCTTTATCTTATGACCTTTAAAGACTTCGAGGACGCCATCGCGATCAACAACGACGCCCCGCAGGGTCTATCCTCGGCGCTCTTTACCAATGACCTGCGCCGCGCCGAGCGCTACCTCGCCGCCGCCGGATCGGACTGCGGGATCGCCAATGTCAACGTCGGCACCTCCGGCGCGGAGATTGGCGGCGCCTTCGGCGGAGAGAAAGACACGGGCGGGGGGCGCGAGGCCGGATCCGATGCCTGGAAATGCTATATGCGCCGCCAGACCAATACGATCACTGGGGGACCGCGCTTCCCCTGGCCCAAGGGCTCCGCTTCGGCACCGAGGACCGAGAGCGTGCCAGCCGCCCTAGCTAGAATCGGACCTTTGGTTATGCGTATGTCTTCGTCGTGCATGGCCCGTCGCTCGTCACGGCTGGGCCAGCGCGGTGGTGATGGAATACCGCAGGCACTCGAGCTTCAACGGGTCTTCGACCGGGCGGTCCTGGGCGTCGGTGATATAGAAGATGTCCTCGACCCGCTCTCCGAAGGTCGCGACCTTGGCGTTCTGGAGGCGGACGCCGCAGAAGCGCATGGCGCTCGCGATGTGGGACAGGACCCCGGGCCTGTCGGTCGCGATCACCTCCATGGCGGTGCGGGCACTGGCCGGGTCGTCGCTGAACGAGACCTCGGTCGGGATCCGGAACTGCCTGAGCTGGCGGTCCAACCCGCGGTTAACCTTGAGCCCCACCGGGGCAGCGCCGCGTGTGCCCACGCCGGCCTCCCGATGGCGGGATCCGCGCAGGGGTCGAGCCGGCCCGCCCCACCGCCCGCCCAACCGGCAACGGAGACATCCCGCTCGCCGTCATCCAGTGGTGGGCGATGTTGGTCGCCCGCACTTATGAAATGCCAGGCCCAGGGATAGGCCTGCTTGGCGCGCCGAGGATGCAAGTCTTCCCGCTGCGCTGCCCCCATTCTGGGGAGCCGATGCGACTGATCGCCTTCGTCACCGACAGCGGATCGATCACGCGCATCCTCGCCTACCTCGGCGAGCCCACAAAAACACCGTACATCGCCCCGGCCGCCCCGCGGTCTTCCCTGGGAGAAGGACTTCGGTACACGCGAAGGCGATATGTTCGCCCTGAGCGAACGCGCAGCGTCGGAAGAGCAGGACGTTGCCGGCCAATCCACGGATGGATGCTTCACACCCCTACTCGAGTATGAGTTTGACCAGCGGGTGAGCTGGTAGGCGTTTTCCTCCTGTTCCTGCCGGTCACCGCACCTCGACTCGCACAGGCGCACTCACCGGAAACCGCCCCCAAACTTCACCCCGGAGACCCCGCCAACCAGAGGGGCCGTCCCGACTGAGCGCTTCCCCGCGGCGCCGGACCCTTTTCAGGCCGCCAAATCACTGCCCAGCCCGCCCAACCAAGCATGCTCCGTTGCAAGCCCGCGTTGAATCCTCTTATCCTTCCTTTCCTCCCCGCCCCACGCCATGGGCCGCCAACCCAACAACGGAACTCGCTTAACGGTGCCGCAGGCTGCCTCCGTACGGAAACCGTCTGCTGATCCCCGCGTCGACAGTGCCACTCTCGGTTCGACTGCCGCCGCCGTAGCCCTGCGCCCGCCCCTCAAGTGGGCGGGCGGCAAGCGATGGCAGGTGCCTCATTTGCGTCCGCTGTGGGACCGCCATCGCGCGCGCCGGCTGGTCGAGCCGTTTTGTGGTGGACTCGCGGTGACGCTCAGCCTCATGCCGTCGCGGGCGCTGCTGAACGACGTCAACCCGCACGTCGTGAACTTCTTCCGATGGCTGAAGCGCGGCCTGAAGGCAGACATCGCGATGCTGAACGATACGGCGACCTACTATGCGAATCGCACCCGGTTCAATGCGCTGCTGGCGAACGGCCAGGCGGATGCGATCGAAGCCGCGGCGCTCTTCTACTACCTGAATCGAACCGGCTACAACGGATTGTGTCGGTTCAATCAGCAGGGCGAATTCAACGTCCCGTTCGGCCGCTACAAGCGCATCGGGTACCAGACCGACTTCAGTGATTACATCGCCGCCTTCGCTCGCTTCGAATTCACGAACATCGATTTTGAAGCGATCCCACTGGAATCCGACGATTTAGTCTACGCTGACCCGCCCTACGACGTGGAATTTCGGCAGTATTCGAAGGATGGCTTCGGATGGCACGAACAGGTCCGAACCGCCGAATGGTTGGCGAAGCATCCTGGCCCCGTTGTGCTGTCCAATCAGGCGACTGACCGTATCACGAAGCTCTATCGACGACTGGGCTACACCCTGACTCCGCTGACTGCGCCGCGCTTGATAAGCTGCACTGGCGACCGCACGCCTGCTGAGGAAGTGCTGGCAACCCGGAACGTATAGCCGCGACGATGCCGGGAAACACGGGAACGGGCGGCGTCTTGGAAGGAATGATCCTGCCCGCACTGGATCGCGCCGGATACCGACATCGGGCTCAGGTCGTCATCAGCGACCGACTTGGCTGCGGACGACACGTCGTTGACGCCATCGCCGAAAAGGGCGGACGTGAAGTGCTCGTATCGGTCAAATGGCAGCAGGTCGCCGGCACGGCCGAGCAGAAGGTGCCCTTCGAAGCAATTTGCCTTCTGGATGCGGTTGAACGCGGCCCATACGAGAAAGCGTATCTGGTGCTCGGCGGCGAAGGGTGGAAGCTGCGACAGTTTTACGTTGGCGGCGGCCTGAATCGCTTTCTGGCGCTGGCCGACCGCGTTGAAATCATCACTCTGGAAGGTTTCGTGGCGAAGGCGAATCAGGGCAGGCTGTAACCGATGGCCGATCAACAGGACGAACTGAAGAGCCAGCGTCAGGCGTTCGACTTTCTGCGCGAACTCTTCCGTCAAGACAAGCTCTTCACGAAGGCGGACCTGGCGCAGCAGGCGGGTTGGTCTGAAAAGTCGATTTCGACCTACTGGTCCAAACAGTTCGAACCATTCGTCCAGCCGATTCCCCCGATTCTGAGAGGCCCCCAACAGAAGCATCAGCCGTATCGCGTAACCGACGTGTTTCTGACTGTCGGCACGTGGCCGAAGTTCCGTCGTCACGTCAGCCAGAAACGCCGCCTGACGTTCGAATACAAACATTCGACCTACCAGACCGTTCTGATCTTCGAATTCTTTCTGCCGCTGACAAACGAAACGGTCCTGCGGAACGCGCTGGACGCGTTGTTCTATCGCGACACGATTCAGAAAAAGCTGCTGGCGATTGGCGTCACGGAATTGAAGTCGCAGATCGAACCACGCCCGGACGAATCCGATAAGGCCTTTCTAGACCGCATGGTCGCATGGGTCGGCGAGCAGTTCGGCGGTTATTCGATTAGCCACGTGAATGGACGCTTCCGCGCCGGACGGATGCTGACGATGCAGGACGCAGCCGCCTTACAGGAACGCGGCGGACGTTACCTCATCGACGAAACGACGGCAGTTACGCGCTTCATCTTCCCTTGCGACGACGACACGCATGCGAAACAGGTAAGCTGGTTTTTCCACCGTCTGTTTGTCGAGAGCGTGATTCAGGTCGCCGGGGAAGCGGAAATCTGGATGATTGAAAGCGGGCTCGGCAGTCCGCGCCTGCATATCTGGCGTGCAAAGGAAGAAGCCTGACGACGGTCGTGTTGTAACCGTTCGGCCTGCCATCGGCGAAGGTGATGCGCGGGTATGGCTGCGTGCGAACGGCTACGACTACATTGCCGATCAGATTGATGCGGTGATGACGCGCTGGAAGGTGGAAGGCAGACGGACGCGCCGCAATTGGTGGGAGATTCTGGCCGGTCACATCAACGGACAGCCACGGATCGCAGGCGGCGTCACGTTTCCTGTCCTGCGTGCTGCGCGAAATCGGCAGGGACTTTGCGACGTACCGAACGCCATGAGTCGCAATCCGAACGAACAGCCGCCGCCGATCCGGCAGAGCCCGCGCTGGCCGAAGAAGCAGCGCAGAAAGAGACGTACGCGTCGTGTTTGAGATGCACGATTCGAGTCAGCAGAGCGGAGGAGGTATCCGGAGCCGTTGCTAACAAGCAAAGGGTACGCTGTGCGCACGCGGGTTGTTCGTCCGCTTCGCCATAGCGGCCTTCGCTTCGTGGCAGCGCAGCATCTGCCACAGACGGAGCCAGATGTCACGAACCAACGTTGAATACGCCCAGTAACGGACGTCGGCGACGAGCCTATTCTTAAGGGGCTTGTTGGTGCCCCAACGACATAAGCCGCGGACCTCAACGAGGTGCTCATGGTGGAAAGCCGTAGGGAGAACCGGACGAACACCCTCTCCGAACCCTGAGTCAACGCGCAGCGTCGGAGCAACAGACGTTGCCAGTCCCATCCAGGATGGATGCTTCACACCCATACTCGCGTATGAGTTCGACCAGTGGGAAGCAGGGAGGCGCCCTCCACCCGGAACCTTCCTGCCGGTCAACGTGACTTGACCGGCACGGGGGCTCGCGTCCGGGCATGCGGGCCTCGCCTGCCCGCCGCGCATCGGTTACAATAGTACCCATGCCGCCGTTCCCTTCACGGGATAGGGTGAAAGTCAGTCCATCGCCGTCGGGCCTGGCGAGAGGTTGTCCACCTTTGATCCACTTCCGAATTTGTACGTATTCCCCATGAGCTTCGCTTGATCGTTTGAGGGGACAATCGGGAGGACAGGTCTCTACCCTCCTCATCATCTTAATGGGAAGCTGAGCGGGCATCGGGAGCTTCAAGGTATCTGCTACGTCTCCATTCGAGTTATGACGGTATGACGACTTCCGTACGTCAGCACGTCCCAGGCCTTCAGCGACTTGAGGCACTTGTCCAATTCAGGCCGCTTGCGGCTTGCGCCGCTCGCCTTGTCGATGGATAGGGCACCAATTATTGCCACGTTGGAGGCAGGTAATGCCGGAATGTAGACACCAAGTAATATGTGGTCGGAATGGTGGCGAAAGCACAGAAGAAGGCTTGTGCATTCTGCACTCTCACAACCTCGGAAAAGATAAGCAACTCTTCGTAAAGGCTCTAGAGGATCACCAGAAAAACAAGGGGCACGATTTCTCATTTTTCGTTTTCCCACTTTTTAAGGCGGATGAATTGGCAATCCCACTCACGGTGTATGGTTGGGTTGTCGTCACGGTGGAAAGTATCTTAGTTAGGCCCCCTTTTCCTTGGGCTTTTTGCCTTAGCTGTTCGGCAACGCTTAAAGCGCTGAAGTGACCAGTAAAGGCTCGTCTGTCCGACGACGTGCCATAGAAGGTCGAAGAGCGAGGCGAGGAGCCCGCGATAGCCGTCCTCTAGATGGCCGACGTAGAGTCGTTGAGCTGGAGGCGCAGATGGTCCAAGGTATCGTCATGCTACGCGGTTTCTCACCAGCCATCCGGCAATGCTGCTTTGATGCCGCCCGCATCACCCCCCATCCGACTTCAATCGCCACCCGGAGCGGCTCCGCGCAAGGCTTGCCGATAGGCACGCACGGCCGCGGTCTGCGTGCTGGGCTCGGCCATGCAGCGAGTGAGTAGTTCGGGGTCGAGATCGGGGAGCCGGGTGCTGCGCGCCCCGACGGTATAGCCGCCCTCATCGAGTAGGTAGAACCACAAGCCTCCCTCTTGCCAGAACCAGACCTCGGGCACGCCCAAGCCCCGATAGATCGCCAGCTTGTCCAAGCCGCCCGAGGTCCATATCACCTCGATGACGATGTCCGGCACCGGCGGCATGGGCTCGCGCCAACCGACCAGGTAACACTCGTCCGCCTCGGCCCCACGCGCCAGGGCCTCTGCCTTGAGCGTCCAGGAACCGAAACCCTCCAGCTCGATGCCGCGCTCCTCGGCATAGGCCTCGAGTAGGCGCGCCAGACGCGTCTTCAGGTTCTCGTGGTCGATCGACGGTGCCATGAGCTCCAACTCTCCTTCGAGATAACTGACGCGAACCGCACCGTTGTCGCCACGCATGGCCAAGAGCGCCTCGAAGTCTTGCCAGCTCACCCCGTGCAGGCGCACGCGCTGGTCGATGCGCGCCGCGGCCGGCGCCGGATTGAGGTTCAGTACCGCGGCCATGATCTCAGAGTAACACGGAGGGCTGCGTGATGCGCTGGCCAAATCGAGCCGATCGGTCGGCGGACCAGCGGCGCTTTCCAACGCCACCGTTCAATCGTAAGGGGCAGTGGGGCGGCACGGGACGCGGGTAATCAGGCCTGCGAACGACTACAACTACCTTCGCTCGTCACGGCTGGGCCAGCGCGGTGGTGATGGAATACCGCAGGCACTCGAGCTTCAGCGGGTCTTCGACCGGGCGGTCCTGGGCATCGGTGATATAGAAGATGTCCTCGACCCGCTCCCCGAAGGTCGCGACCTTGGCGTTCTGGAGGCGGACGCCGCAGAAGCGCATGGCGCTCGCGATGTGGGACAGGACCCCGGGTCTGTCGGTCGCGATCACCTCCATGGCGGTGCGGGCAGTGGCCGGGTCGTCGCTGAACGAGACCTCGGTCGGGATGTGGAACTGCCTGAGCTGGCGGTCCAGCCGGCGATTGACCTTGAGCCCCATAGGGGCAGCGCCGCGCAGCCGTTCCCGGAGGACCGTCACGATCTCCCGGCTGAAGCCTTCGCTCTGGATCGCCTGGTGGCTCGCAGCTTCGAGCACGATGTAGGTATCGAGGCTGTAGCCGTCCGGGGAGCGGATGATGCGGGCATCCATGATCGTGATCCCGAGCTGATCGAGGACCCAGGTGGTGGTGGCGAACACGTGGTCGTAGTCCTTGCCGTAGATGAAGATCTCCGTGCCGCCACGCCGGGTCATCTCGCGGATGAGGACCAGCGGCAGGTGCTCTTCCCGCGCCCTCGCGATGGCCTCCGTGTGCCAGGTGATCTCGTCGGGCCAGTGCCGCACGAAATACTCCTCGCCGAGTATCCGCCATACCGACAGGATCGCCTCCTTGCTCAGGTCCGAGCGCATGAGTGTAGCCAGGGCCTCGCCCTTGGTCTCCGCGATCCATTCCTCTCGTTCCAGGGGGTTGCGCACCCCGCGCCGGAGCGCCCGCAGGGTACCATCGTAAAGCTCGGTCAGCAAGGCATCCCTCCAGCTGTTCCAGAGCGCGGGGTTGGTGCCGCGGATGTCGGCGATGGTGAGCAGATAGAGGTAATCGAGGCGCATCCGATCCCCGACCGCGCGCGCGAATTCGTTAATGACCTCGGGGTCCGTGATGTCGCGGCGCTGGGCGGTCATGGACATGAGCAGGTGGTGCTCGACGAGCCAGGCGACGAGCCGGGTGTCGAAGTGGCTGAGCCCGTGATCATTACAGAACTCGGCGGCATAGCGGCCTCCGAGCTCGGAATGATCGGCCCCCCGGCCCTTGGCGATGTCGTGAAAAAGCCCGGCGATATAGAGCAGCTCAGGCTTGGGGAGCTGGGCCATGATGCGCCGCCACATGGGGGTGGCCTCGGCGGACTCCGGGTCGGAAAAGCGCCGCAGGTTCTGCACCACGAAGAGCGTATGGACATCGACGGTGTAGACATGGAACAGATCGAACTGCATGAGCCCGGCAACGGCCCCGAACACCGGCAGGTAGGCGCCCAGCACCCCGTAGCGGTGCATGCGCGCCAGCTCATGGCCGATGCCACGCGGCTGGCGGAGGATCTCCATGAACAACGCGCGCGACTTGAGATTGTTGCGGAACTTGTCGTCGATGAGATGACGGTGATCGCGGATCAAGCGGATGGTGCTGGCGCGTACGCCTTCGATCTCGCGGTGTTGCTGGAGAAGCAGGAACACCTCGAGCAGGGCACAGGGGTAGCGCTCGAAGACCCGATCGTGACGGGCGTCGAGGTAGCCGTTGCGGACCTGGAAGCGCTTGTTGAGCGGCGCAATCCGGGCCTCCCGCCGAGATTCCAGGATCGCCTCTCGAAACAGCTGCAGGAGCATCTCGTTCAGTTGTCGGAGCTCCATCGCCATGCGGTAGTAGTGCTTCATAAAACGCTCGACGCCGAGCTGCACGCCCTCCTGGTCGCCATACCCGAAGCGCGCCGCGACATGGCGTTGGTAGTCGAACAAGAGCCGGTCCTCGCGGCGGCCCGCGAGCAGGTGCAGGGCGAAGCGTACGCGCCACAGGAAGGACTGGACGGCGGTCAGGACCCTCTGCTCATCCTCGCTCACGAACCCGTGGTCGAGAAGGCCCCGCAGCGACTCGGCCCCGAACTGGCGCTTCGCTACCCACGCGATGGTATGGATGTCCCGCAGCCCGCCCGGCCCTTCCTTGATATTGGGCTCGAGGTTGTGGGCGGTGCCATGGAACCTGGCGTGTCGCGCCGTCTGCTCGGCGAGCTTGGCCTCGAAGAAGACGGCCGGTGGCCAGATGCGGTCGGGCGCGGTGGCCTCCCGCATGCCCCGGTACAGCGCCGGCGAGCCCGACAGGAGGCGCGCCTCCATGAGGTTGGTCATGACCGTGATGTCGGACCCGGCCTCGGTCTCGCAATCTTCGACCGTGCGCACGCTGTGGCCGATGTCCAGGCCGATGTCCCACAGGAAACGCACGTAGCCGGCGATGCGCTGGTGCTCTTCATCCAGGGTTTCTCCGCCCGTCACGATCGCGACGTCGACATCGGAGCCGGGGTGCAGCTCGCCACGCCCGTAGCCACCCACGGCCAGCAAGGCGAAACGCCCCGGATCGAGTCCCGCCTCGCGCCACGCAGACAGGAGGATCTGATCGATCAGCCAGGCGCGCTGGGCGCAGAGCCCATCGATCCCGGCCCCCATGTCGAACCCTTGCTTCAAGTGCTCGCGCCCGAGCGCGAGTGCCTCGCGATAGGCCGCGACCGGGGGGGCTCCCCGCCGGATCTCGCCCTCCAAACGCCTCGGGTCGAAGAGTGCCGGGTCCGGCGCGGCCAAGTGCATCATTCCAAAGTCGCTGCCATGGGCTCAGATATGCTCACCGGGTTGCAGGGTCAAGACCTCGCAACCCGTGTCGGTGACGAGCACGGTATGTTCCCATTGGGCGGACAGACTGCGGTCCTTGGTGACCACCGTCCACTGGTCCGCGAGGAGCTTCACGTGGCGCTTGCCGGCGTTGATCATCGGTTCTATGGTAAAGGCCATGCCGGACACCAGCTCCAATCCGGTCCCCGGTTTGCCGTAGTGCAGGACCTGCGGCTCTTCGTGGAATTCGCGCCCGATGCCGTGGCCGCAATATTCGCGTACCACGGAGAAACCGTTGGTCTCGGCGTGACGCTGCACGGCATGCCCGATGTCCCCGAGCCGGACACCCGACCGCACCGCCTGGATGCCCCGCACCAGGCATTCCCGGCACACCTCGCAAAGGCGGCGGGCGCGCAGCGGCGGCGTGCCGACGAAGAACATGCGGCTGGTATCGCCGTGGTAGCCGTCCTTGATGACTGTCACATCGACGTTGACGATGTCACCGGGTTTCAGGGTCTTGTCCCCCGGTATGCCGTGGCAGACCACGTGGTTGACCGAGGTGCAGATCGATTTCGGGAATCCCCGGTAGTGGAGCGGTGCCGGGATGGCGGCCTGGGTGTCCACGATATAATCGTGGCAGATGCGGTCGATTTCGGCGGTCGTGGTACCGGCCACGACATAGGGCTCCACCATGCGCAGGACCTCGGCGGCCAGCCTCCCCGCGGTGCGCATCTTGTCGATCTCTTCGGCGGTCTTGATGGAATAGGCCATGGGAACCTATCAACCTTGATTGGCCGGGGCCGGATGGCGGTCTATGGGCTCCGGTACGCGATGGTGGGCGGTGACCTGGTCCGATGCCGAATTGTTGGCGGCAGAGAGGTATGGTATAAAGCGCGGGCTTTCGTAGCAAACCACTCACACACGTTTACGTGCATCCGGGTGCCCGAGGGCCGAAACCGGTGGCCCCAACGTAATAAAAGGAGGGTCGATGCGCCGAGTGTGGAGGTCCAACCCAATCTTTCGGAGTCGTTCATGACAGACGTCAGCATGCGCCAGATGCTGGAGGCGGGTGTCCATTTCGGCCACCAGACCCGCTACTGGCATCCCCAGATGGCCTCGTACATCTTCGGGGAACGCAACAAGATCCACATCATCAATCTCGAGAAGACCCTGCCCCTCTTCAACGAGGCGATGGCCTTCCTGCGCAAGATGGCCGCGCGCAAGGGGGTCATCCTCCTGGTCGGCACCAAGCGCGCGGCCCAGGAGGTCGTCAAGGCCGAGGGCGCGCGCTGCGGAATGCCTTACGTCAACCGGCGCTGGATGGGGGGGACCCTCACCAATTTCCGCACGGTACGGCGCTCCGCGCAGCGCCTGCGCGAACTCGAGTCGATCTGCGGCGAAGAGAATTCCGGCAAGCTCACCAAGAAAGAGCTCTTGAGATACCGGCGCGAGCTCGAAAAGCTGGAACGCGGCCTCGGTGGCATCAAGGACATGGAGGCGCAGCCCGACGCGATGTTCGTCGTCGATGTGATGCACGAAAAGAACGCCGTGGCCGAGGCGCGCAAGCTCGGTATCCGGGTCGTGGCGGTGGTCGATACCAACAGTTGCCCGGAGGGCATCGATTACATCATCCCGGGCAATGACGACGCCACCCGCTCTATCGAGCTTTATCTCAGGAGCGCCGCCGACGCGATCCTGGACGGGCGCGAGTCCATCCCCGAGCCGATGGAGGGGGCCGGCGACGAATTCGTCGAGCTCAACGAATCCGGCGAGCCCATCGTGGGTCCCGACGTGGAGGACGGGCGTGCCGCAGTCCGGAAGAAGCCCCCGGTGCGCAGGCGCGTGATCGACAAGCGCGTGGCGCAGGGGCCCGCGGGTGATGGCGCCGCGGAAGCTCCCGCCACCGACGTCGCCGGCGGCGACGCCGCCTGGGGTGCAGAGACCGTGGCAGAGGCCGGTGAGCCGGCGCTGCCCGGCGACGCGTAGCAAGAGGGACGACAGGCGATGGAGATCAGCGCGACGACGGTCAAGACCCTTCGGGAACGCACCGGGGCGGGGATGATGGAGTGCAAAAAGGCACTCATCACGACGGCCGGGGACATCGAAAAGGCTATCGATCTCATGCGCACCTCCGGCATCGCGAAGGCGGCCACCAAGGCAAACCGCATCGCCGCGGAGGGCGTGATCGCGGTGACCCCGAATCGAAAAAGCCTGGCACCGGGCCTCGCAGCCATGGTCGAGGTCAATTGCGAGACCGACTTCGTGTCCCGCGGCGATGAGTTCCAGGCCTTCGCGGAGGCCGTGGCCGCCTGTGTCCTCCGGCACCGGCCGATCGATCTCGCGGCCCTCCTGGCGTTGCCGCTCGATCCGGGCGCTGACAGCGTCGAGTCGGCCCGCGGCGGGCTCATCGCCAAGATCGGCGAGAACATCACCGTGCGGCGTTTCGCCCTCATGAGTGCGCCAAAGGACGGCCGGGTGGGCGTCTACCGCCACGGCACCCGGATCGGCGTGTTGGTGGCGCTCGAGGGTGGCGATGTCGCGACGGATCTTGCCAAGGATATCGCCATGCACATCGCCTGGAGCCGGCCGGTGTCTATCAGTGAAGCGGATGTGCCGCAGGCGCTTATGGACCGCGAGCGCGAGATCTTCAAGGCCCAGGCCGCCGAGACCGGGAAGTCCCACCAGGTCGTCGAAAAGATCGTGGCCGGAAAAATCGAGAAGTTCCTGAATGAGGTCACCCTCCTCGGCCAACCGTTCGTGAAGGCCACCGACAAGACACCGGTCGCCCGGATCCTGGCCGATGCCAAGGCCACGGTGCGGGGTTTCGAGCGCTTCGAGGTCGGTGAGGGCATCCAAAAAAAGGCCATGGCAGAGGCCCGTGGCGAATAGCTTGGGCGGACCTACCACGTGCGCGCAGGTCCCGGCCTATCGGCGGGTGCTGATCAAGATGAGCGGAGAGGCGCTCATGGGGGCAAGCGATTACGGCATCGACCCCGACGTCATTCAGCGTCTGGCGGAGGAAGTCAAGGACTTGGTGATCTGCGGCATCCAGGTGGGTATCGTGATCGGCGGCGGCAACCTGTTGCGCGGACAAGGGCTCGCGGCCAAGGGCATGGACCGCGTCACGGCCGACCAGATGGGCATGCTCGGGACCTTGATCAACGCCCTGGCGCTGCAGGACGCGCTGGAGCGGATCGGCCTCTACGCACGGGTGATGTCCGCCATCCGCGTCCACCAGATCTGCGAGGAGTACATCCGGCGCCGCGCAGTCCGACACCTCGAGAAGGGGCGCGTGGTGGTGTTCGCGGCGGGCACCGGCAACCCGTTCTTCACCACCGATTCGGCCGCGAGCTTGCGGGCCATCGAGATCGACGCCGATCTCATGATCAAGGCCACCAAGGTGGATGGGGTTTATTCCTCGGACCCGCGGCAGGATCGCGACGCGCGGCGTTACGAGCATCTGGACTACGACCAGGTCCTCATGGACCGGCTCGGTGTGATGGACGCCACGGCCGTGGTGCTGTGCCGTGACAACGCCGTGCCCTTGAGGGTCCTGGACATGACCAAGCCGGGGGCGATGATGCGCGCGGTCATGGGCGAGCCCGAGGGCACGCTGGTCACAAGCACGGCCCATTCGCGGAAGGCCCTATAATCGATGACACCCATCGACGACATCCTTCGCGATGCGGGGAACCGCATGGACAAGGCCATCGAGGCCTTGCAGCACGAGTTGGCCAAGGTCCGCACGGGGCGCGCCCACACGAGCCTCCTCGACCATATCAAAGTCGAGTATTACGGCTCGGAGGTACCGATCGGCCAGGCGGCGACCATCTCGGTGGTGGATGCCAGGACGCTCTCGGTATCGGCGTGGGACAAGGGCCTGACCAAGGCCCTGGAGAAGGCCATCCGCCAGTCCGACCTCGGGCTCAACCCGGCGGTCGCTGGGGACGTGATCCGTATCCCGCTCCCGCCCCTGACCGAAGAGCGCCGTCGCGACCTCATCCGCGTGGTCCGCCACGAGGTCGAGCAGGCGCGCGTCGCGATCCGCAACATCCGGCGCGATGCCAACCATCACCTCAAGGAGTTGGTCAAGGACAAGGACATCTCCGAGGATGACGAGCGGCGCGCCGAGGAGAAGACCCAGCGCATGACCGACGAACACGTCGCTCGGGTCGAGGTGAGCCTCGCCGCCAAAGAAAGGGAGCTCCTGGAGATCTAGCGCGTGCCGATCTCAATCATAATAATTTGCTCCACGGATCGGCTTGAACTGGGTACTGCCCTTGGGGAGCCCCCCCGGCGTGATCCGGTTTGCGTGATCCCGTCTGTTGCGTGATCCCGCTCGTGATCCCACGTGCGTGATCAAGACGTCGCGAGCGCGCGTGCGCCGCACGACCGTTCCGGGCCCCCGCGCCATATCGCCATCATCATGGACGGCAACGGCCGCTGGGCCGAAAGGCGCCGGCTGCCCCGGATCGCCGGCCATCGAGCGGGGGTCGAGGCGGCGCGGGGGGTGGTGCGCGCGTGCGCCGAGCGCGGCGTCGAGGTGCTCACCCTCTTCGCCTTCAGCAGCGAGAACTGGCGACGCCCGCAACGTGAGGTCGGCCTGCTCATGGAGCTGTTCATGACCTCCCTACAGGACGAAGCGAGCCGCCTCGACGAGCACGATGTACGGGTGCGGTTCATCGGCGATCAAACGCTTTTCCCTCAAAGGCTCCGCGAAGCCATCGCGGAGGCCGAACGCGTCACCTGTCACAATCGCGGGCTCCTGTTGATCATCGCAGCCAACTACGGTGGCCGCTGGGACCTCACCCAGGCGGCACGCGCCCTGGCCCGGAGGGTCGCGGACGGCGATCTGGAGCCCGAGGCGATCGATGAGACGTTACTGACCAGAGAGCTGTGCCTCTACGGGCTCCCCGAGCCCGACCTCTTCGTGCGCACCGGCGGGGAGCAACGCATCAGCAATTTTCTACTGTGGCAGCTCGCCTATACCGAGCTGTACTTCGCCGGGTGCATGTGGCCGGATTTCGGCCCCGCCGAGCTCGAGGACGCACTGCACGCCTTTGCCACGCGCCAGCGCCGCTTCGGGCGCACGGGTGACCAGCTCGAGCCCGCAGAGCATGCTTAAGCACCGTCTCATCACGGCCGGCTGCCTGATCCCGCCGCTGCTCGCGGGCCTGCTGTTGCTGCCGACCCCGGCTATCGCGGTAGTGTTCGCCGTGTTCGCGGGGATCGGCGCCTGGGAATGGGCCAGTCTCGCGGGATGGTCGGAACGGTCTTCGCGGGTCCTGTATTGCCTGATGATCGGGGCCTGCCTGTGGCTCACCTACACCCTCCTCCGCCTGCCCTGGGACGCCGCCGGGCTCTTCGGTGTTTCGGCCCTGCTGCTGTCGTGGTGGGGCCTGTGCGGTTACTGGTTATTCGATTACCAGCGCCAGGGCCTCGGCATCCCGCGCTCACGGCCCCTCCTGACGATGGCCGGACTCCTGGTCGTGGTGCCGGCCTGGGCGGCGATCGTGCGCCTGCACGGGGCCATCGATGCACGGGGTTATCTGGTCGTGTTGCTGCTCTTGATCGTATGGTCCGCGGATACCGGAGCGTTCTTCGTGGGCCGGCGCTATGGCCGCCACCGGCTGGCGGATCGGGTGAGCCCCGGCAAGACCTGGGAGGGGGTCATCGGTGGGCTCCTGGCGGGTGCTTCGGTGGCCCTCCTGTGCTCGGCGCCCCTGGCGCTCCGGCCCCACGAGCGGCTCCTGTTCGTGTTCGTGTGCGTGATCACGGTGTTGTTCTCGGTCCTGGGCGATCTCTTCGAGAGCCTCGTCAAACGCCAGGCGGGGGTCAAGGACAGCGGCCGCCTGCTGCCCGGCCATGGCGGGCTACTGGACCGCATCGACAGCCTCACCGCGGCGGCACCTGTGTTCGCACTCGGGATGGTGATGGTCGGGGTGCCGCTGTGATCGGGCTGACCCTGCTTGGGTCCACCGGCTCCATCGGGGTGAATACCCTGGATGTCGCGGCCCGCCACCCGGATCGCTTCGAGGTCGTGGCGCTGACGGCGCACCGGGATGTGGACGGGCTCAAGGCCCAATGTGAGCGCTGGCGACCGCGCTACGCCGTGATGGCGGATGTAGACTGTGCGGCCGCGCTCGATACCGCGTTGCGCCCCATCTGCCCCGAGATCACGGTGCTCGGCGGCGCTTCCGGCCTCGAAGAGGTCGCCGGCGCCCCGGAGACCGACTACGTGATGGCCGCCATCGTCGGCGCCGCGGGGCTCCTCCCGACCTTGGCCGCGGCGCGCGCCGGCAAACGGGTGTTGCTGGCCAACAAAGAGGCGCTGGTCATGGCCGGCACCCTATTCATGGAGGCCGTGCGCGCCAATGGCGCCGAGCTCCTGCCCATCGACAGCGAGCACAACGCCATCTTTCAATGTCTGCCCACCCAATGTCTGCCCATCAGTTCTCGTGGAGGCCTCGACCACGCGGGCGTGCGGCGCATCTTGTTGACCGGTTCGGGCGGGCCGTTTCGCACCCGGCCGCTGTCCGCGCTCCGTCACGTAACCCCCGACGAGGCCTGTGCCCACCCCAATTGGGTCATGGGACGCAAGATCTCCGTGGATTCCGCGACGCTCATGAACAAGGGCCTGGAGATCGTCGAGGCCTGCTGGCTGTTCGACACCGGTCCGGACCGGGTCGTGGTGGTGGTGCACCCCCAGAGCATCATCCACTCGCTGGTCGAGTACGCGGATGGATCGGTGCTCGCCGAGCTCGGCAATCCCGATATGCGCACCCCCATCGCCCACGCCCTGGCCTGGCCCGAGCGCATCCCCTCGGGTGTCGCGACCCTCGATCTCTTCACCGTCGCCAGGCTCGACTTCGAGCCCCCCGATGCCACGCGCTTTCCCTGCTTGCGGCTGGCGCGCGAGGCGCTCGCGGCCGGCGGCACCGCCACCGCGGTCCTGAACGCCAGCAACGAAGTGGCCGTCGCCGCCTTCCTGGACCGGCAGTTGAGCTTCCTCGACATCCCGGCGGTGGTCGAAGATACCTTGGGGCGGGTGCCGAACCACGCGGGGTCCTCCCTGGAGGCGGTGCTCTGGGCCGATGCCGCGGCGCGCACCGCGGCCACTTCGGCGGTCAGGGCGCGTCCGCTGTGATCGGGTTCTTCTACTCCCTCTTGGCGTTCATCGTGGCCATCGGCCTCCTGGTCGTAGTGCACGAGTTCGGGCACTTCTGGGTGGCGCGCCTGTCGGGGGTCAAGATCCTGCGGTTCTCGGTCGGATTCGGCAGGCCGCTATGGGGCCGGCGCCTGGGTCGCGACCAGACCGAGTTCGTGGTGGCGGCGGTGCCGCTCGGGGGCTATGTCAAGATGCTCGACGAGCGCGAGGGCCCGGTCCCGGACGCCGATGCCCACCGCGAGTTCAACCGCCAGCCGCTCGCGGTGCGGACCGCGATCGTGTCCGCCGGTCCGCTCTTCAATTTTCTCTTCGCCGTCGTGGCCTACTGGGCCATGTTCGTGATCGGCGTCATGGGGCTCAGGCCCCTGATCGGCGAGGTCACGGCGGGCTCCATCGCCGAGCGCGCCGGGCTCCGGGGGGGTGACGAGGTCGTGGCGGTCGAGTCGCGGCCCACCCCGACCTGGGAGGCGGTGGTCTACGCCGGGATCCCCGAGGTCATCGACGGCGGGGCCCTGACCGTCACCGCGCGCGACGCTCGCGGTGCGGATCGGCAGCTCACCCTCGATCTCGGCTCGCTCGGCGTCGACGATCTGAACCGAGGCAACCTCCTCGAGCGGCTCGGCATCCGGCAATACCGCCCGACCCTCCCACCCATCATCGGCGACCTGGTCGCGGGCGAAGCGGCCGAGAAGAGCGGGCTCAAGTCCGGTGATGAGGTGCTGAAGGCGGACGGCGTCGCGATCGAGTCCTGGGACCGCTGGGTCGAGTACGTGCAGGCGCGGCCGGGCCGGCCCATCCAGGTCGAGGTGCTGCGGGGGGGAGAGCCGTTCGGCATCACGCTCACCCCGGAACCCCAGAAGGCCGGCGAGCGGGTCATCGGCCGCATCGGTGCGGGCCCGCGGCCCCCTTCCGATGCCGACCGGACGCTGTTCGCCGTGGAGCGCTACGGGCCCTTGGAGGGAATGGTGCGGGGCGTGGAAAAGACCTGGGAGGTGTCGGCTTTCACCCTCAAGGTGTTCGGGAAGATGCTGGCCGGACAGGCCTCGGTCCAGAACCTGAGCGGCCCCCTCAGCATCGCCCAGTTCGCCGGCCAGTCGGCGAGCCTCGGGGTGGTGCCGTTTCTGCAATTTCTCGGCATCGTCAGCGTGAGCCTCGCGGTGCTGAACCTCCTGCCGATCCCGCTACTGGATGGCGGGCACTTGTTGTATTACCTTATAGAGTTCGTCAGTCGCCGGCCGGTCTCGGTCGCCATGCAGCAGGTGGCGCAGCAGGTGGGGATGGTGATCCTGGCCGGCCTCATGATCATCGCGATCTATAACGACATCGTGCGCATGCTCGGCTAGGACTCGTTCACGAGCAGGGGGGCGGGCGAGTGTCTCCATATAAAAGAGATGTCTCTGGGGAAGACGAAAAGCGGACGTGCGGCGGCGCTCGGCCTCCTATTGGGCCTTTGGGCGTATCCCGTATTCGGGGAAGTGGATCACCGGGGGGAGCGCTTCGTCATCGAGGACATCCGCGTGCAGGGCCTGCGACGGCTGTCGCCCGGCACGGTGTTCAACGCCCTGCCGGTCAAGATCGGCGATGAGTTCGACGAAGACCGCTCGGGCGACGCCATCCGGGCGCTCTTCAAGACCGGGCTTTTCCGAGATGTCCGCATCGAGCGCGACGGCGACGTCTTGATCGTCATCGTCTCCGAGCGCGAGACCGTCTCGCAGATCTCGATCACCGGCAACAGCGACATCAAGACCGAAGACCTGCTCACGGCCTTGAAACCGATCGGGTTCGCGGAAGGCGAGGTATTCGATCGTTCGGTCCTCGATCGCGTGGAGCAGGAGCTTCGGCGCCAGTACTTTTCTCAGGGCAAGTACGGCGTCGAGATCAAATCCCTGGTCGAGTCGCTGGGCGGCAATCGCGTGGCGGTGGGCATCACCATCAAGGAGGGCCGCGCGGCCAAGATCAAGTCCATCAACGTGGTCGGGAACAAGGCCTACGACGACGACGATCTGGTCAAGCAGTTCGAGCTGACCACCGCCACCCTGATCTCGTTCTTCACCAAATCCGACCAGTATTCCAAACAGAAGCTCGCGGGGGACCTCGAGAGTCTGCGCTCGTATTACCTCGACCGGGGCTACATCAATTTCAGCATCGATTCTACCCAGGTCGCCATCACCCCGGACAAGAGCGAGGTCTATATCACCATCAACGTGACCGAGGGCGACCGCTATCGCCTCGCGGGGGTCAACTTGGCCGGCGATCTGATCATCCCGGCCGACGATCTGTTTCCGCTCGTCGCCACCAAGCGCGGCGACATCTTCTCGCGCAAGGCGGTGACCCAGACCAGCACCAATCTCAGCGACCGCCTGGGGGACGAAGGCTATGCCTTCGCCAACGTCAACCCCGTCCCCGAGATCGACAATGCGGGCAAGACCGCGGCCCTGACGTATTTCATCGACCCCGGCAAGCGCGCCTATGTCCGCCGCATCAACTTCGCCGGCAACACCAAGACCCGCGACGAGGTGCTGAGACGCGAGATGCGCCAGCTGGAGGGCGGGTGGTTCTCGACCAGCAAGGTCAATCGCTCCAAGACAAGATTACAGAAGCTCGGTTACTTCGAGGAGGTCAATGTCGAGACCCCCGCGGTCCCCGACACGCCGGACCAGGTGGATACCAACTTCACCGTGATCGAGCGGCCGTCCGGGAATCTATTGTTCGGGCTCGGTTTTTCGCAAAACCAGGGGCTCATCTTCAACACCAGCATCGTCCAGGACAACTTTCTCGGCAGCGGCAACCGCGTCAACTTCGCCTTCAACAACAGCGATGTGAACCGGGTGTTCGCCCTCGGCTATACCAACCCTTATTTCACCATCGACGGCATCAGCCAGGGCTTCGACCTCTCCTATCGCGACACCAACACCAGCCGCGGCACTAGCAATATCACGAGATTCGATTCCACGGTCTTGACCGCGGGCGTCCACTTCGGCATCCCGGTATCGGAATTCAATTTCCTGAACCTCGGCATGGCCTACCAGAAGACCAAGATCGACACGGAATGCCCCGACGATAGGACCGCGGTCGAGATCTGCGATTTCGTGGCCGACAACGGCGAGGACTTCGACGAGATCCGAGTCACCGGGAGCTTCGCCTACGACACCCGCAACAAGGCCCTCCTGCCCGACCGGGGCACCTTCCAACGCTTCCGGACCCAGGTCGCCGTGCCGGGCGCCGAGTTGCAGTACTATAAGGTGGATTACGAGTCCCGCTGGTTCTATCCCATAGTGGAAGACTACGTGCTCGCCTTGCAAGGCCAGGTGGGTTACGGGGACGGTTACGGCGACACCTCCGAGCTGCCGTTCTTCGAAAACTTCTATGCCGGCGGACCGCGCACCGTGCGCGGCTACGAAGAGAACACCCTGGGGCCGGACGATTCCAGGGGCCGGGCGCTCGGCGGGAACTTCCTCCTGGTCGGCAACGCCGATGTGATCCTGCCCGTGCCGTTCCTGCAGGACCTCGAGTCGGTACGCGTGACCGCCTTCGTGGATGCGGGCAACGTCTACGGCGAAGACGAGAATATCGACCTCGGGGACCTCAGATACTCGGTGGGGATTTCGGGCCTTTGGGTATCGCCCTTCGGGGTGCTCACCGTGAGCGTCGCCCAACCCTTCAACGACCAGGACGACGACGACACCCAGCCTTTCCAATTCACCTTCGGTACAAACTTCTAACAGGAGCCTGATCTTGAATAACTCACGGGATCTTTGGTGCGTGGTTTTCTGTTTGACTTGGGCCGGCATCGCGTTTCCGACCCTTGCCCGGCCCGCCGATTTCCGCCTCGGGGTGGTCAATCCCATCAAGGTGCTGGAGGCCGCGCCGCAGGCCGACGACGCGCGCAAGCGCCTGGAGCGCGAGTTTCAGCCGCGCGACAAGACCATCGTCGCCGGGCAAAAGAAGGTCAAGGGCCTGGAGGACAAGCTGGCCAAGGACGGGCCCGGCATGGGCGAGCCCGAGCGCCGCACCTTGGAGCGTAACCTCATCAACGAGAAACGCGAGCTCAAGCGCGATCAGGACGAGTTCCGCGAGGACTTCACCGTGCGGCGCAACGAAGAGTTCGGCAAGATCCAGAAGCAGGTGGTCGAGGCCATCCAGGCCTTCGCCAAGGAGCAGGGTTTCGACATCATCGTGGGTGAAGGCGTCGTCTATGCCAACGACAAGGTCGATGTCACGGCCAAGGTCGTGGAACGGCTGAAGCGCGGCGGTAAGCCGAGATAATCCCCGTCCCGCATCGGGGTCCCCCGCACCTACATGCCCACCCGCCTCGGAGCGCTGGCCGAGCACCTCGGGGCCGAGCTGCACGGGGATGCCGATGTGCTCGTTCATCGCGTCGCCACCCTGGACAGCGCCGGGGGCGGCGATGTCTCGTTCCTCTTCAACCGCCGTTATCGGAAGTTCCTAGCCGTGACCGGCGCCTCGGCGGTGATCCTGGGACATGCCGATCTGGCGGCCTGTCCCGCAGCCGCGCTCGTGACCGACAACCCCTATCTCGGTTATGCACGGGCCGCCGCCCTGCTCCATCCCGGCCCTTGTGTGGTGCCGGGGGTGCATGCCACGGCAGAGGTCGGCAACGGGGCCGAGGTGGACGATAGCGCCGCCATCGGCGCCTATACGGTCGTGGGAGCGGGTGCGATCATCGGGGCATGTGCCGACCTCGGGCCCGCGTGCGTCATCGGATCGGGGGTACGCATCGGGGCGTATACGCGCTTGGTCGCGCGAGTGACGGTGCTGGCCGAGGCCACCCTGGGCCGCCGCTGTCTCGTCCACCCCGGCACCGTGATCGGCGCGGACGGTTTCGGTCTGGCGCGGGAGCGCGGGGTGTGGATCAAGATCCCCCAGATCGGCAGCGTGCATATCGGGGACGACGTCGAGATCGGAGCCAACACCACCATCGACCGGGGCGCCTTGAAAGACACGGTGATCGAGGACGGGGTCAAGCTCGATAACCAGATCCAGATAGGCCATAATGTGCACATCGGCGCGCATAGCGCCATCGCCGGTTGTGTCGGGATCGCCGGCAGCACGCGCATCGGCAAGCGCTGCACGATCGGCGGGGGCGCGGAGTTCGCGGGACATATCGAGATCTGCGACGATGTCGTGATCGGCGGGGCCACCTCGGTGACCAAGTCGATCCGAAAGCCCGGGACCTATTCGGCGGTGTGGCCAGCCAAGGAAGCTCTGGAATGGCGGCGCAGCGTCGGGCGCTTCAACCGTATCGGCCGCCACAATACCGCTGAGCCCCCGGCCGATGAGCCGGTCTCTCCCGTCGGCGACGAAGATTGACGGGGGACGACGGGTGATCCGGGATACGCCGTCCGCGCGTCGCTGACGGATACATTCAAATCTCTTCGAGCATCCCGCGACGATGTTGCTTGATATCCAACAGATCCTCCAGCGCCTCCCCCACCGCTATCCGTTTCTGCTGGTGGATAAGGTGATCGAGTGCCGGACCGGTCAGTCGATCCTGGCGGTGAAAAACGTCTCTTACAACGAACCCTTTTTCTCCGGGCATTTTCCCGGCCGGCCGGTGATGCCCGGGGTCATGATCCTGGAGGCCATGGCCCAGACCACGGCCTTGCTGGCGTTCGGCTCCGAACCCGAGGGATCCCAGCCCGATACCCTCTATTATCTCGTGGGGGTGGATAAGGCCCGGTTCAAGAAGCCTGTGGTACCGGGTGATCAGTTGCTGATGGAGGCACACCTGACGCGCGAGATCCGAGGGATCTATCGCTTCGAAGCAGAGGCCAGGGTCGATGGCAAGTTGGTCGCCAGCGCGGAGATCATGGCCACGCAGGCGTTCGGCCCGCGTTGATCGAGCCCCTGGCGTTGATCGACCCATTGCACGACCCACTATCGTTGATCGAGCCGCAGGCGGACATCGATCCCCGCGCGGTTATCGATCCAGACGCCCGGATCGCCGCCGGTGTCCATGTCGGGCCTTACTCCGTCATCGGCCCCGACGTCGAGATCGGGGAGGGCACCTGGATCGGCCCGCACGTGGTCCTGAACGGCCCGACGCGCATCGGGTGCGACAACCGGATCCATCAGTTCTGCTCCCTCGGCGACGACCCGCAGGACAAGAAATACCGCGGTGAGCGCGCCGAGACCCGCCTGCAGATCGGGGATCGGAACACCATCCGTGAATATTGCACCATGAACCGGGGCACGGTGCAGGGCGGGGGCGTGACCCGCATCGGCGACGACAACTGGATCATGGCCTATGTCCACATCGCGCACGATTGCATCATCGGGAATCATACGGTGTTCGCGAACGGCGCCTCGCTTGCCGGTCACGTGGTGGTCGAGGACCATGCGATCCTGGGCGGCTTCACCCTGGTCCATCAGTTCTGCCGGATCGGTGCCTACAGCTTCTCGGCGTTCTCCTCGACCATCGCCAAGGACCTCCCGCCCTATATGATGGTGTCCCGCGAGTCGGCCAAGGCGCATGGCCTCAATCGGGAGGGTTTGCGACGCCATGGTTGCAGCCCCGAGACCATCGATCTTCTGCGGCGCGCCTACCGCATCCTGTACCGGGAAAACCTGACCGTGGCCGAATCGCTCGCCCTCCTCCGCGAGATGGTCGAGGAATGCCCCGAGGTGCAAAGGCTGGTCGATTTCGTGGCCCAGTCGACGCGCGGCATCATCCGCTGAGAGCCGCCAATAATACGTGAAAAAGCTCAAGGCCGCGGTGATCGGCGCGGGCTATCTCGGTCGTTTTCACGCCGAGAAGTACGCGGCGCTGCCCGAAATCGAGCTCGTGGCGGTGGTGGATGTCGACGAAGGGCGCGCCGAGGCGCTGGCCTCGATGCACGGGGCGCGTGGCGCCACAGACTTCCGCGAGTTGCTCGGCGAGGTCCAGATCGCCTCGGTCGTGGTGCCGACCGACGCCCATTTCCCCATCGCCTGCGCGCTCCTCGGATCCGGGGTGCATGTCTTGGTCGAGAAACCCATGGCCGCCAGTCTGGCGGAGGCCGACCGCATGATCGAGCTGGCCAGGCGCGCGGGCCTGGTGTTGCAGATCGGACACCTGGAGCGTTTCAACGCCGCCCTGCTCGCGCTCGGCGGCATCCTCAACCAACCGCTCTTCATAGAGTCGCATCGCATCGCCGCCTTCGGGCCGCGCGGCCTCGAGGTGAGCGTGGTCCTGGACCTCATGATCCACGATATCGATATCATCTTGAGCATCGTGAAGAGTCCGGTGACGGCCATCCGCCCCACGGGACTGCCGGTCCTGAGCGGGGAGGTGGACATCGCCCACGCGCGGCTCGAATTCGCGAGCGGCTGCGTGGCCAACGTGACCGCGAGCCGCGTGGGCCGGGAGCCGCTGCGCAAGGTGCGGGTGTTCCAACACGATGGCTATATCTCGATCGATTACCTTTGCCGTAAGGTCGCCGTGTGCCGGCGGGAGGGCGGTCCGGAGGGCTTGCGGATCACGACCGAGGAACTGGGCTTCGAAAGGCAGGATGCCCTCCTCATGGAGATCCAGGCCTTCGTCCAGGCGGTCCGCGAGGGTACGCCCGCCGCCGTCACCGGCGAAGAGGGCCGAGCCGCGCTGGCGGTGGCGCTCGCCATCTCCGAGGCCATCCGGGATCAGGAGGCCGCGTTCCGGGCGCGCGGCGTCTTTGTGCCGGAGAACCCAATCTAGCCGGTCGACGGTCGGAACCGAGGCCCTATCGTCTTCATAAATGTACATGGCGCGTTTTCCGGTCCCGTCGATCCCGTGAGCACGCTTGGATCCGATAGGGTTGGGCCCCGCATCCACCCGAGCGCCATCGTCGATCCCGGCGCGCGTCTCGCCGAGGGCATCGAGATCGGCCCGTACGCCGTCATCGAGGCCGACGTCGAGATCGGTCCGGACTGCCGGATCGCGGCCCATGCCGTGATCAAACGCTACACGCGGATGGGCCGCGGCAACCGGGTCCACGAGCACGCGGTGCTCGGCGGGACGCCGCAGGACCTGGCCTTCAGGGGTGTGCAGAGCGGCCTCGAGATCGGCGACGGCAACACCATACGCGAGGGCGTGACCCTGCATCGGGCCACCCGTGAGGGCCACTGCACACGCATCGGGGACGGCACTTTCCTCATGGCCTATTCCCATGTCGCCCACGATTGCACGGTCGGCAGCCACGTGGTGATCGCCAACGGGGCGTGCCTGGGCGGACACGTCTCGGTCGGGGAGCGCGCCTTCCTGTCGGCCGCCGTCGCGGTCCATCAGTTCTGCCGCATCGGGCGGTTGTGCATGGTCTCCGGGCTCGCCGGGGTCAACATGGACTGCCTCCCCTTCACCCTGGTCACCGGGGCCCCGGCGCGGGTGGTCGGGCTCAACAAGGTCGGGCTCCAGCGCGCCGGCATGGACCCCGAGGCCATCGCGGATCTCAAGCGCGCCTTCCAGCGTTTGTTCGCAGAGGCGGGCGCCACGCGCGAGGCCCTGGCGGCGCTCTCGGAGCAGTCATCCCCGCTGGTGCGGGAGTGGGTGGAGTTCATCCGGGGCTCGTCGCGCGGTTTCGCACGACAGTGCCCTTGAACGGCGGCGCGCGCCGCCCCTGTCGGGCCATGATCCGTATCGGGCCATGATCCGAATTGCCCGATGATCCGAATCGGCATCGTCGCCGGCGAGGCCTCCGGCGATCGGCTCGCGGCCGGCCTCATCGCCGCCCTCCGCGCGCGCTCTGGGACGATAGAGGTCGAGGGCGTCGCCGGGCCGGCCATGATCGCCGAGGGATGTCGGGCCCTCTACCCCTCCGAGCGGCTGGCGGTGATGGGGATCCCGGAGGTGGTCCGGCGTTATGCCGAGCTATCCCGCATGCGGCGCGCGCTCATCGGGCATTTCACCGCGCATCCTCCGGACTGTTTCATCGGGGTCGATGCCCCGGAGTTCAACCTACGGCTCTTGGCGCGTCTTCGCGCGCGCGGCATACGGACGGTGCAGTACGTGAGCCCACAGGTATGGGCCTGGCGCGAGGGGCGGGTGAGGCTCATCGCGCGCGCCGTCGATCTCATGCTGGTGTTGTTTCCCTTCGAAGAGGTGTATTACCGAAATCACCAGGTTCCGGTCCGCTACGTCGGCCACCCGCTGGCCGATGAACCGGCCGCGGCGCTCGATCAGGCCGGCCTGCGCGGGGCCCTGGGACTGTCTCGAAACGGCCCGCTCCTCACGCTCTTGCCGGGCAGCCGCAGCAACGAATGGCGTTACCACGTGACTCCCTTCGTCGAGACCGCCGCCTGGCTGCACGACCGACACTCAGGACTGCGCTTCGCGGTGGCGGCGGTATCCGGAGAGGCGCGCACCGCGTTCGAACAGGCATTATCCCGGTCGGCCCCCGAGCTTCCGGCGACCGTCATCCTCGGGCGGGCGCGTGAGGTGATAGCCGCGGCGGATGCGGTGCTAACCGTATCGGGGACGGCTGCCCTCGAGTGCCTCTTGGCGCACAGGCCCATGGTGGTGACCTACCGCATGGCGGCGGTGAGCTATCTGGTCGCGCGGCTCCTGGTGCGCGTGCCGTATTTCTCCCTGCCGAACCTGCTCGCAGGACGGCGGCTGGTCCCCGAGTTCTTGCAGGGCGACGTGCGTGCCGAGTGTCTCGGACCCGAGCTTCTGCGCTTGCTCAACGGCGGAGAGGAGATCGCGCTCCTGGAACGTGAGCTGGCCGCGATCCAGCGCGCGCTCCGCCGCGATGCCAGCCGCACGGCCGCGGACGCGGTGCTCGGCCTGATCGGGCGCTCTTGACCGTCCTCCACAGAGCGGCCCGCCCCTTTCGCAGCATGGCGCCTTGGGCGGGAATCTCGAGTCTGCGATCACCCGCCGTAGCAAAACCGTAGACTTCGTTCTTGACTTTTCGGTTTCGGGCGGTACCCTATATCGTAGTTACCTCGTAGACAACGGAGAAGGACATGCCGACCAGGCCGCTTTCCGCCGCTGCCCTGGCGCGTTCGGCCAAGGCCCTGCGCGAGGAATTGGGCAAAGCCGACCACGACCGATTTGACAGGCTCATCGAGCTCATCGGCGAGGACGGCGCCATCAATCTCGCGCGCGCCTTGGAGTCGCTCTATCCCGGGTCGGCGCGCGAGGCGGCGCTCACTAGTTTCCGGCAGTTTCGAGCGCGCCTCAAGGCCGCAGCGCGGGAAGCCGGCATCGAGCTGGATCTCGTGGTGGACACCCAGACCCGCGCGGCTCCAGATGCACGCCGCGCCTGGTTCGAGGGCGCCGACGACGTAGCGCGCGCGGCCGCCGGCTACACCGAGGGCGAGACCGCCGGTGTCGAACGCGTCGGGCAAACTGCTGTCGAGCTGACCGAGGTCAAGGAGGGTAAACAAGTCGTTCGCTACTTCATCTCCTACGCACACAAGGACAAGGGGCTCAAGCAACGTCTCATCGATCTCCTCGGAGCCTTGCTCGATGGTTCCAAACACTACCGGTTCGAGCCCTGGGACGACGCCGAGATCCTGCCGGGCGAGGAATGGCATACCAAGATCCAGCACGCCATCGCGCGCTGCCAGTTTGGTCTCCTGCTGGTGAGCCCGGAGTTCCTAAGAAGCCGTTATATCAGCGGGCAGGAGCTACCGAGCTTCGTCGCGCACGGTAGCCCGGAACCCACCAAGCGCGCCATCCCGGTGGCCCTGAGGCGTGTCCCCTTCGACGACACGATCGATCTCAAGGGTTTGGAGCGGCTGCAGGTCTTTCACGATTCGGGCGACAAAGCCTTCGTCGAGCGCACGACCGACAAGACGCGCGATGACTTCGCCCGCGAGCTGTTTCAGCAGATCGTGAGGGTCGTATCGCAGCAGACGCGACCACCGGCACCCCCCGAGCCGCAAGCCGGTTCGCGGGTCGAAGTGCAGCTCCACCGGCAAATCGAGAAGTTTGAAAAGCGCTCTTTCGTGGCGACGCGGGGCATCGCCAGCAGCCTCGAAAAGCTGGAACCGGAGAGACGAGAAAACGCGCCCGGGGCACGGGGCGATGCGCTCGACTATCTCATGGATTGGGTCTCGAACCCCGAATCGCAGCCCTACTGCGCGCTACTAGGGGATCTCGGCTTTGGCAAGACCACGACGTGCATGGCCTTCGCCAAGCGCCTGCTGGATGCGCGCGGCGGGACTCCCTTGCTGCCGCGCCCGATCTTTCTCGATCTGCGCCACCTGGGCGAGATCGCCGCCCGCGAGCCCGACCTCGCGGAGATCCTCACCCAGGTGCTCAAGCAAAGCTGGCGCTCCGGCTCCGCCGAGACCTCGCTTTCTGCACCGGACATCATTCGCCTGGTGCAAGAGGAGGGCGCGGTTGCCATCTTCGACGGTCTGGACGAGGTGCTGGTGCATCTGAGCCCCGGTGCGGGACAGCGTTTCACGCGCCAGCTCTTCCGTATCCTCCCGCCCCGTCTCGCCCCGCGCCCGCAACGCGCGCGCCGCGGGCGCCTGCTCGTGAGTTGCCGCACCCATTACTTCCGCACGCTGCGCGATCAGAAGACCCACTTCACCAGCGAGGATCGGGACGGGATCAGCCCCGAGGACTTTCGCGCCTTCGTGCTGCTGCCTTTCGACGAGGCGCAGGTCCGCGAGTATTTGAGGATCACTCTGCCCGGCGAGGAACCCGAGCGCGTCCTGGGGCTCATCGGCGCCGTGCACAACCTCTCCGAGATGGCGGAGCGGCCATACACCTTGAGCCTGATCGCTCGGCACATCCCCGAGATCGAGCGCTGGAAACTCGAAGGCCGCAAGGTCACGGGCGCATTGCTTTACGGCCACATGGTGCGCTCCTGGCTAGAGCGCGACCGAGGTAAGCACCAGCTCGCGCCCGACCACAAGGAATGGCTCATGGAGCACTGCGCCGCCGAGCTATGGCGCTCCGGGGACCGGCTCTGGGAGATCGGCCGGCTCGAGCAATGGCTCGTCGATTTCCTGGGCGCACATCCCGGGATCGCTGCCCACTACACGACCCGCGATCGCGAGTTGCTCAAGGAAGACCTGCGCACCGCCACCTTTCTGGTGCGCGAGGGCGAGGACCGCTTCCGCTTCGCCCATACCTCGCTCCTGGAATTCTTCCTCGCGCGCTATCTGTACCGTGCGCTCCTCGAAAGCGCGCCCGAGCGCTGGGCGCTACCGATCGCCAGCCCCGAGACACTGGACTTCCTCGGCCAGATGCTGGAGGAGAACACCGGTCGAGAAACCGCGCTCGCCGCCTTGCGGGCCCTGCGCGACGCCTACCGTCCGCTGGCGAGCGAGCAGACACTGCGCTACGCCTTGATCGCCGCCGAGAAGGGCTATCCGGCTGCGGCGCTTGCGCGCGCAAGGCTCGAAGGCGCAGATCTGCGGGCATGGGTGATCGCGGGGCGCGAGGCCGCGCCCCTGAATCTCAGTGGGGGTGTGTTTCGCGGGGCCAACCTGTCCGGCGCGCGCATCGAGCACACACGGTTGGACGGGGCCGATTTCACCGGGGCGGACCTCGCGCGCACCGAGCTTTTCCATGTCCGGGCGGAGGAAGGCCGCTTCGATGGCGCGAAACTCACGGGGACCCTGTTCCGCGACGCCCGTCTCCGCGGCGCGAGCTTCCTGGAAGCCCGCTGCCATCGTGCCCAGTGGCTGGGCTGTCTGTTGCAGGACACCCGTGGCCTGCCCGAAGGCCCGCCTGCGGCGTTCTTCGCCCGCTGTGAGCCCCCACGTGAAACTGGGGTGAAGTCCCCGGTACGCCTCGCGAGCTTTACCGGGCATACGGTGGAGGTCTTGGCCTGTGCCTACTCCCCCGATGGGCGGAACATCGTCTCGGCCTCGCGGGACCAGACACTGCGGGTCTGGGACGCCCAGACGGGCGAGCCACTCCTGACACTGATGGGGCATACGGGCCCGGTGTCGGACTGCGCCTATTCCCCCGATGGCCGGCACCTCGCCTCGGCCTCGTTCGACCAGACCC
>JALZID010000268.1 GCA_030860485.1 Pseudomonadota bacterium
GTTGACGATGAGCCGCGCCCCAGCAGCGCGCGCCTGGGCCGCCGTGCCGTCGACCCAGATGTCCTCGCAGATGCTGAGGGCCGTCGGGACCCCCTCGATCGATACGACGGTGGGGCCGGAGCCTGGCCCTGACCCGGACTGGCCAATCGACGATAGCGGGTCGCTCAATACCACATGCAGTCCGGTCCTATACGCGACCTCTTCCATTACTCGCCTCAGCGAGCTGTCCTGTACCCAGATGTCCATTCGGCCTTCCCGATACCGAAATCGACAGCATGTCTCCCCTTCACTTGCTGCCGGGGCGGCATTTTCCGGTACCTGCGCTCGATATGCACTCTCAGATGCGGGCACGCAGGCAAGTGCCACCATCATGGCGACGAGCATCAGAGCGGGACGGCTTTTCTTCAATGCGGGCCTCTGCTCACGGCACGGGGCTTTGCCCGCCAGTGCACGGTCGCCAATGTGGTGCTCCTGGCCGAGACCGACGCCCTGCACGACACGCTCTCGGGGCCCGCCACCCAGCACGTGATGCAGCGCGCTGGTCTTCGGGGACACCCCCACTGCGCGGCCGTGTTCATCTCGATGGCACATCTCCACAACCTGCGGGCCGCCACCGGCTACCGGGCGCGCCGCCAACAGTGGGCCAAGACGCGCCCCACCGGCATCGCGATCGGGGAGCGCCGCGCTCAACCGGGCGCCCCGGCTACCTGCGCATCCACCAGGGCGATAAAGGACGAAGGGATCTCCCACATCAACGCCGTGGACTGCGTGAAGTGGGAGATCGTGGCCACTTGCGAGCGGCTCTCCGAGGCCTACCTGTTGCCGGTGATCAAGGCTACGCTAGAAGCCCTCCCCTCACGAGGGTCGTCGTCGTTTTTGTCGTTGAAGTAAGTCCGGACTCCGTTGCTCTCACGCACGATGCCGATCTGATCGACGTGGTGATCGTCGTCGCGGAAGTAGAAGCGAAAACCACGCAAGGCGAATACATAGCCAGCCCCCGGTGAGGCGAGCGGGTAGAGGCAGTTCCCCGTGCAGAAATCGACGAAGCTTCCGGTGATGATTCCGGTGCCTGACCTACGCTTGTGCTCGGCAGAGTAGTAGTACTCGTCGTCGTTGTTCTTGTCCGCCAGCGCCAGCATGATCTGGCCGTTCGACTGCGGTCTCGCGGCGAGCGAAGTAACGTGGTGGTCGGTGTCCGAGTAGCGGAAATAGAACGAGTCGAGCAGCGGCACTCCCGGTGAATTGTAGGTTCGATACGCGTATCCATGCGCGAAACCACTCACTGCTTCGGCGGAAGCATTCGTGGCGAGGAACAGCGATGCTGCGAGGCTTAGGCCCCAGATTAAGAGTTTCATGGTCGCTCCTTGGTAACGTGGTTCGTGGTAGTGAGGCCTCGCCATGCGTCGCATTGACTGCGTTGCCTTGCGGCGTGTTGCGCCTCGGTTTATGGTTCAGGTGCTCCACCATCTGCATATTCTCTGGGTCTCCATCCGGATCGGTTCAATCGAGTGTTTGGTGCGCTTCTTCGACGGCCGCGGCAGCGGGATCCAAATGAGTACCTCAGGAATCAGCATGATCTGGGGCAATTGGGTCATTCCCGGGACGGGAAGAAGGACAAGTTCATCCTGTACCTCCCAGAAGCATTACGTCCATGTAATCCCGGTTGCAGATCGTCTTTGGCCTCTTATGCAACCGAGCGGGATGTCCAATATGTTATCAATAGTAACATAGGGGGATGAGACGAGACAAAAAACGGGTGAAGAAGACAACAAGGGACGCGGGGGGTCAACCGCCGCCGATCGCCGGCACGGAGGGGGCCATGAACGAGGGGAAGGGTCAAGGGATGATGGTGGTGGGCGGTGGGCTCGCCCCGGGGGCTGGGCGGCGCGCGTTGACGGCTCTGGAGTTCCAGGGGTTGGCGGCGGTGCCTCTCGAGGCCGAGTGGTTTGCGAATATCGATAACCCGAGGACGCGGCGCGCCTACCGGATCGACATACACGAGTTCATGGGATTCGTGGGGATTGGGCGACCCGAAGAGTTTCGCACCGTCACCCGCGCGCACGTGCTCGCTTGGCGGAAGGACTTGGAGGGGCGGGAGTTGAGCGGGACCACCATCCGGCGCAAGCTCGCGGCGCTCTCCTCGCTCTTTGAGCACCTCTGTGATGCGAATGCGGTGACCCACAACCCGGTGAAGGGGGTGAAGCGCCCCAAGGTGGAGAGCTACGAGGGCAAGACGCCGGCCTTGGGCGACGGACAGGCGCGGGCGCTACTTGATGCACCGGGGTCCGAGACGCTCAAGGGTAGACGCGATCGCGCCATCCTCTCGGTGCTGCTCTACCACGGACTGCGGCGCGAGGAGCTGTGCACGCTAAAAGTTCGGGACATCCACCCGCGGCGCGGGGTGCTGCACCTGCGGGTGCATGGCAAAGGCGGCAAGGTGCGCTACCTGCCCTTGCATCCCGGGACGACGGAGCTCGTAACCGACTACCTTGAGGCCGCGGGGCATGGGGGTGAGACGGCCGCGGCGCTCTTCCGGCCGGTGAAGAACAACACGGGTGGAACGATGGAGGGAGCGGTGACCGCGGACGGGATCTACAAGATGGTGAAGCACTACGCGACGCGCGTGGGGGTGAACATTGAGGGCTTTGGCGCGCACTCACTGCGGGCCACGGCCGCGACCAATGCGCTCGACCATGAGGCCGATATCGCCAAGGTGCAGGAGTGGCTCGGGCATGCCAACATCGCCACCACGCGGCTCTATGACAGAAGGAAGACGCAGCCGGAGGATAGCCCGACGTTTAAGGTGAAGTATTGAGGATGCTCTTCCAGAAACGCCACGACTTTCGCTGCCTCTTGCCCGCCCACCTGTCGTTGGCCTGCATCACCTCGCAATACCTTGTTCGGTGAAGGCAAGAGTGATGCTTTTTCATCGTTGGAACACAGCCATTAGTCCGGATCCCTATGACGACCCCTTTCGTTCAGTGCTTTGATATGCGTGGCAGAATGCTCCACCATCGCTCCAACATGCTGCTCGATGCGTATGAGGTATTCTGCTTGAAGGACTGGCTCATGAGCTTTTGCGACGGCTTTTCTCAAGCTCAGGGAAATGAGAGAACGCACGGAGCAGAACTTCGCAGCGATTTCGGCGGGTGTGGCGTTACCCATAGCTGTTGACAACACTTGACACTCGTCATCGGTCCCTGCGAACGGTGAGATGCCTCCACCTATATCAGACAGGAGGCGATCCGTGCTCGCAACTTCACTCTGGACCAGATCTCCGATGACCTGCTGCAGCGAAGCGCCCGCGAAGTTGGAGTACTTCGCCTTACTCCGCAGCTCTAACAGGCTGGCGCCGGCAATCACTCTTGTAATCTGCTCGGTTTCTCTCTCATAAAGATCCAGTAGCAAGTGGGCATTCAAGTGAGCGGACCGCGTTCGTGGATCGAGAGCTTCCAGTAGCCCCAAAAGCCAATCCGCAAAGCGCTCACCGGCGAGCCCCAGCTCCTGGCGGACGTCCTTGACGTTCAGCGCCAAGTAATATGCGCGGTCCAAAGCCCGGCACGCGGCGACACCTGGATTGAGGTCATACAATGAGCCGTAACGTTCCCCTATTTCTTGTACACGGAGCTCTACAGCCCTGAAAAAAAGCGCCAAGGAGGTATAAACGTGAAGCACGGTCAGGACTCGGTTAGCCGGCCACTCATTCGAGCCATCTGGCTGCGATCTGTTCCAAACCGCCCGAATCCGCGGCGATCCCTCGGCGGCGTACCCCCGGCGAAGCATTGAATGAGTGTGCTCGAGATCAATGAACTTAAGGTGCAGTGCCTCATGCAGCAGGAATTCTGCTGCCCTCCACGGGTGTTTAAGCACAAGCGGAGAAAAGAAGGCTGCTCCCGGAATGGAGGGGTTTGTGACGGATGTAACCTGGAGCGGGCTTGTCACGACGGCAACAAGATGAAGATGATTAAGCGCGCTGCGTGCAAGCTTCGGAAGCAGCTCACCAAGAAGTCGTGTGCCCTTCACGAGCATCCGTTGCCCATCCTCGTCTGGGGTTCTGAGCCTCAGCTGGGCGCTGCTCGTAAGGTGCACATTAAATAGGCGCCGGAAACTCTGTGCGGGAGTATCCTCCTTTCGCTCATCACACCACACCCATGCGTGGTACAACGCTCTTCCCAAGCGCATCGCGTGTGGCGCTCCAGCCGCAAGTGGCCCAAGCAGGCGGTCCTCCAAGAGATGTTGGGCAGCAATCGTCAAGACCGCTTTGGTCTCCTCAATGGGCACATCGGGCCCGTGCAGCTTGAAATATCCTAGTGCTCCGTCAATAGTGCTGCGCACCATTGAATCCCCCAGAACCCGGTAACGGCTGTGCACGCTGGCTCTACGTAAAGCAGCCAGCGTGGCGCCAGCTATGGGAACGTACTCGGCGAGCATCTCTAGCCGTCGGTCATAATGTAACCACATGCGCTCATTTAAGTAGCGATAGTTGCCGAACGGACGATGACATGCGAGGCTATGCTCGATACGCGTAAGCACATTACGATCGGAACGGCTCCTCATCAGCTTAGGCTCCAGCTAGAAAAGGCATGGCCGGGTTTAATAAGAAAACACAGTAAGATAATTGCCGGAATAGTCGATCGTCTCCTGCAGAAGGTGGCCGATGGATTTGGCTGGTTCCGATTGGCACGGCGAGCTTAGAATGCCCGGACTTAGCATTCGCAGTGAGCTATAGACGTATGTTCTGGCTGCCTCGAAGATCGATGCCAACTCCACATCCGTTCGCTGGCTCAGGGTTTTTACCATTGAATAGTACGCGTCGCCATTGGGGCATTGCTGAGGAGGCGCTGAGCCAAGAAGCGAGGACACTTCATGGGCCATGGTAAGTTCCGTTCGGATCAGGTCCAGCGCGGTATCGCGTGCAGTCTGTTTCCGATTGTCGGTAACTTGGAGCGAATGGGTGCCTTTCGTGGCGCGACTCGAGCTTGCTATTAACATCTTAATCTCCTCGAGTTCTGCATCATACAAGTCAAGCAAGTGGATGATGGGATCACTGGCCTCCGGATGCGGACCCAGCGCGGCGAGCGCTTCAAGCAGCCAATCGACAAAGCGCTGGCCGGCGAATCCGAGTTCGTAATCAACCTCCTTGATTCTTTGTCCTAAGTAGTGCGCGCGATCTACCGCTCGGCGGGCGGCAAGAGCTGGATTGAAGCCGTTGAGACTGCCATAACGTCCCTCCAGTTCAGGCGCGCGGCAGTCGAGCCCTTTGAAGAAGAGCGCCAGGTGAACGTATACATGGAAAGCGGCGACGGCTCGGCACACGGGCCATTCATTGGAGCTATACGAATGGCATCTATTCCACAGTGCGCGAGTTCTCGGAGAATCCGCAGCGCTGTACCCCCGACGAAGCATTGAATGTGTGTGCTCTAAATCGTGGTGCTTCTGATGGAGTGCCTCGTGTAATAAGTATTCAGCCACATGCCAGACATCTTTCAGTGCGGCCCTTGACAAAAAGATGGTTCCCGGTATAATGCCGGTCGAAAAAGAGTCGAATGGAAGACGGTATCTGTCGTCATTCCAGAGTGTGCGGTCGGCGATATGCAATAGAACTACTAGATGCACATGATTGAGAGCGCTGCGTGCGAGCTCCGGAAGCAACTCCGTGAGCAGCCGTGTCCCATTCGCTAGCATTTTGTGGGCATCGTCGTTGGGCGTCCAGAGCGCAGACCGCCCAACCTCCTGTTTATAGAACAGTCGTCGGAAGGTCTGCGCGGGAAGGTCTTCGTCCCGTTCATCACACCATACCCAGGCGTAATACGATAGGTCTCCCAGTCGCTTGGCGGTTGGCGCTCCAACCGCCAGCGGGGCCACGCAGCTATTCTCGGAAAGATGACGCGTAGCAATGCTCAAGAGTGCCTCTGTTTCTTCCATGGGGAATTCGGGACCACCCAGCTTATAATGTGCCAACGCGGAATTGATCGTGCTTCGCACAGCCGGGTCTCCCACAACGTGGTAGCGACTCTCTGCGGTGGCTGTGCGCAAAGCAGCCAGCGCCGTGCGGGCTGTCGGCACGTATTCGCCAAGCATCTCTAGCCGGCGATCATAGTGTACGTACGTCCGGTCATTAATATAATGATAATCCCCGAAGGGACGATCAGATGCCAGACGACGTTCGAGATCCGCAAAGAGGTCTATTTCTTGACTCCGTGTCGCTTGCATGCACTGCTCGAAGCAGTGCTTTTCGGGTTAACGTCTGTTTTCCGCGGGGTGCCCGGCGGCAACGCTAGAGGGCCGTAGAGTTTTAGGAGCGACGATCGCGAGCCCATTCTAGGGCGCGGTTGCTGGTGAGGATCGCTACGCACGACCTCGAGCCCATGCAGCGGCTCGCAGAGCGGTGGTGGTTCACCAAAGTGCTCTTGCCAAGGCAGGTGATGCGACTCACGCCCAGCGGGCTGATGTGCGCCTCGACACAGGTGGCCCTTTGCCTCACTGAAGTAGCCAGCGTCGGCCAAGAGCTCGGCGTCGGCAAACGCGCCAAGACGGACCGCATTGGCACGCAATTGATCGCCCGTTATATCGCCCACGAGCACATACAATTGCTCCCGTATCAACCGCCTACTATTGAGCAGTCGCGTATCGATCAGCTGCTCAAACGCCGGACCCAAGCTGTGCGATCAACTCTGCGACAAAGCTTCAAGGACCTCAGTGGTTTCAATATCGAATTGGCTACAGTGCTGGCCAAGACGCGGATCCTTCACCTCCCACGCTTGACGAAAACCATAGAATCATTAGCCATGAGCGTGAGCCGACGATCCTGACCAGTAACCAGAACTTCGGCGGCTGGGAGGACGTCTTCGGTGACCGCGTGATGGATACCGGCCATTCTGGACCGAGTCCTCCATCACGCGAGCACCATCAACATCAGGGTGGGACTACTGCTCGGCCGCAACAATCTGCGAGGAGTAGCTTTTTTGACACTGGGTGTAGGTACCACCGCACTTTATCGGTCGCGCCGCCTCGATGCGCAGAGCCTCGAGATCCTCGGGCCTAAGTTGCGTCTGTTCTATTCCCTGCTCCTTCCCCTTCGGAGCGCTCTGGGTTGGGTCAGCCATTGTGATGTCTCCTCTCGCTTTTGTGGAAAATTAATTCTACCGAAAGTGGGCACTCACTGTCAAGACGGCGCGGAAGATGGTAGTGTCTCAGTTTGACCCATATCCATAGGATATAAGGATATGCCAGCCTTATAGCAGGGCGTTCTAACGCGGGCACCCCCTTTTTCGGCAAGCGGAAGAGGACGGATGTACCCGCGGGTTGTCAAGGACGCGAACCGTCGGTCCAGGATGCGGGATGTTTCGGCCCTTCAGCCGTCCGAGGGCGCCCGGCTCCGGGGGCGTTTTGGCCTCGCGCGCGAGTGCCGGCCAAAGGAGGCTGTCGGCTCGGGGAGTTGAACCGGCTGGGAGGGGGTCGCGGCCTGGGATCAGGCCCTTTGCAGTCGGTCGAATGACCGCGCGGGCGCTCGGGGCGGTGCCCGGGCGGGCAAGCCGAGATGGGTTAGGATCTTGGCGATGACGGAGGGATCTTCGATGGCAGCGAGGATCGTCAAGGTGCCACCGCACTGCGGACACTGCTCGATATCGATATCGAACACCCGCTTGAGCAACCGGGCCCAGTCCAGGCGGGCTGGTGCCGAGGGATGGGGCGCGTCAGCGTGAACCTCTGCAGCGCTGGGTGTGTTGACCGGCGCGCTGGGAAAGCCAGGCACAGGGAGATCGCCTCCCCGTGAAAACCGGGATTGGCG
>JALZID010000269.1 GCA_030860485.1 Pseudomonadota bacterium
TCACTGAAAAAGGCGCTGTCCATGCGCATCTCGATAGAGATCCCGGGCAGGGCCGCCCGTACGACAGCGATACAGGCGAGGATGAAGTCCTTGGCCCCATGGGAATCATGCACGTTGTTAAGTTTCATCCATACCGCTGTGCCTGAAGAAAATCTGTCCTGCTCTAATATCCAATCTTCTTTTTCACCATGCCATGAGAAAAGTAAGTGTACCTGACAGAATCTCGAAATCATCAAATATTCTAGAGGTAAAAAAATGCCCTCCCCGGTGTGATTATCCGGATCAGTTGTGAGCTTTCCTTTCGATAACTCCCAAATAGCATAACGCTCGTCAAGTAAATCTAGTTCTGCTTGAATCTTCTTAAAGATACCAATTCCATCATCGTAGATGGCGAGTTCCGTGTTCGTTGCGGTTTTCCGTACCTGCGGCCGGGCACGGCCACGGGCATCGTGTTCCTGACCCTCGAGGCCGAGGCCGGCCCGCTCGACGTAGCAGCCTATTCGAGCGCGAGCGCCCCATCGGTCAGGCAGTACCCTCCCTTCTGAGGGGAAAGGGTGTTTAAAATTCCTAGCCAAACATCTTTGAAAGTTCAGGTACCTGGACAAGCCCGCGCTCACGTCCGGGAGTGCACCGAGAAACTCCCTCCCCTGTCCGTGCTTTTTGCGGACGGGGGAGGGTGGGGTGGGGATCCGGCCGTCACATCGCTGACCAAGGTGGTTCCGAGCCGCGGCGCCTTTACCCCCACCCCGACCCTCCCCCGCTCCGCAGGGGAGGGGACCGGAATCTCGCTCCCCTGCTAGACCGAGACGATGGACGTGACGGGATCAACATCAGTGTTTGATCCCCTTCATCCTACCCTCCCTGAGGGAGAAGGGACTTCTAGATTGTTGAACGCGTCTTCTACAACATCGGCGGTGCAAGAATCTATACCTATACTTTCCACGGGCTCGATGAGTCGGTGTTGACATCGGGGCACCATGATTCTTATGCTTAGATGCATGAGAACGACGCTGACACTCGATGATGACGTTGCGGCGACCTTGGAGTGCTTACGGCGAAGCCGTGAGGACAGTCTAAAGGTCTTGGTGAACGAAGCCCTGCGCCGGGGCCTGCAGCAGCTCAATAAGCGGCCGGAGCAGCGTCATCCGTTTCGGACCACAGCGGTAGCACTTGGGCATTGCCACATCGGAAGCGTCGATTACATCGCGGACGTGCTCGCCCTCGCCGAAGGCGACGCCTTCAATTGATCCTCGTCGACGCCAATCTCCTCATCTACGCCCACGTCAGCACCTTCTCCCAACAAAGAAGGCCCGAGAGTGGCTCGATACATTCGGCAGATTCTCTGGATTGCGTTGGCAGAACCCATTAGCCGCCTGAAACTAAGCATGCGTAGTGCCAGGTCCGCCAGCAGGCTGGGAAGCAGCGTGTGTGTCGAATGCTCTGCCAGTTTTGGTGCACCATGTTCAGGCGACCGGCTGCGCGCCCAAACGCGCTACAACATAAAAATACTCCACCTAGCGAGCGGGGAAATACAGATATGCCGTTGGATATTCCATCCTCCGACCTGTCCGCCGTTGTTCTGGCAGCCTTCGAGCATCCGCCCGGGCCGCTCACCCTGGCGGCCCTGAAGCGGACCCTAACCAAGCCTTTCCGGATGCAGAACAGTCTGCGGGACGCCGTGTTATGGCTCGTAGCCGAGGGGCGCGTGCACCGCTGGCCAGGGGCGGGTAAAGCGGAGAAATATTGGATCCACGAGCCCGGCGTGCTCATGCGCGCGAAGATCATCGAGGCATTGTATCCAGAGCCGCAGGCGGCTGCGGAGATCGCTAAGAAGCTCAAGGCGTGGGGCCTGAGCGCCAAGGCGCTCCAGGCCCCGTTGAAGGAACTGGTCGGGGGAAGGCAAGCCTACCTTCATCCGCCGCTGAAGGGTTCCACATTGCGCTGGGCCTTGCAGCCGCCGGCACCGCAACAGCTTCTGAAGAAGACGCTTAAAGCCTTCGGGTGAAGATCTTTTTTAACGACAACAGATCAATAGGTTATGAGCGAAAATGCTTGGAAGAGAGGGCACTCCGTGGTAGGTATGGGTTTCTCTAGATCATACGTCCCACAAAGGAGGCCCTCTCAT
>JALZID010000270.1 GCA_030860485.1 Pseudomonadota bacterium
AGGGAGAACGACTGTCCACCGTGCGGCTCGCGCGCATGCCGGAGAAGCACAAGGCCACGCTCAAGGATACGCTCAGCGAAGAGATAGCGGTGGTGCTCGAGCAGCGGCCCGATCTCACCTTGGTCAAGCTCGCCGATGGGGCGAAGGACAACTGGAGCTACCTCGGTGCGGCCCTCCCCCAGGGTATCGAGATCATCGATTTCTATCATACCTGCGAGCACCTGAAGGCCGCCTTCGATGCGGCGTATGGGGAGAACAGCGCGAAGTCGAAGGCCCAGTTCGAGAAGTACCGCCACCTTCTGCGCGATGAGGCGGATGGCGTCGAGAAGGTCATCCGGGCGCTCTGCCATCTCAGAGATACCCACCCGCGCAAGAGAAAGCTCGCGACCGAGCTTACTTACTTTCGCCGCTACCGTCACCGCATGCGCTATGCGCAGGCGCAAGCGCAGAACCTCCCCATCGGCTCAGGGGTCGTCGAAGCCGCGTGCAAGACGCTACGCGACCGAACGGATGAAGCGTTCGGGGATGCGTTGGCGGCAGGCCGGGGGCCAGGCCATCTTGACGTTTCGCGCCCTCCACCAAAGCGAGCGCTTCGCGCGTGGTTGGAAGCTACTGTCCAGCACCTACAAGCGGACCGTCGAGATCCCCGAAAACGTCGTCCTGTTCCCTAAACGAACGGTGCATTGAGGTCTCAGTATCAGAGCTACACCCAACGGCATGGTTCGATGCCCAGTTGCGCGAACTCGTGCCGTAATGCGGCACTTCTAACTAACTTGAGCGACCGCCAGAGGGTCGCTGAGGCGCGCTAATGCGATCAGAATATGGGCTACCGTGATTTCTCGGTAGCTCGCTGAAACCGCTTCCTCTCCCGCCAATTTCAAACGATATCTGATTCGCCGAACATGAAATCACCCTGAGTCGCCCTGTTTGGCGCATTCAATAACTACCTATACGCTAAACCGCTCGCTTCACAGGACGGACGATGCGGGGCCGAGTCAAACAATCCGACAGCGTGAATCTCTTGCGCCGCCCCTAAGCGCTCACTGCCGAAGATCCGGCGGGCACACTTTCGAGCCCCTGTCGGTCGCGGATCTCGATGCGCACCTCGGCGTCGAGCGAAAAACCCCCTCGGTGCTTCCACTCACGCATCGCGACGATGGGTTGATGTTCTACAAGTGGATGCTCGCCTGGTTCAACGCGCCCACCCCGGTGCGTAGCCATGAGCGCAGGGCGCGAACCGGTGCGTGTGAGTCGCTGATCCGCCGCGCTCGCCATGACCGAGCCCGAGGAGAAGGCCGAGCGCCTCCGGATCATGTGGAATCGCATTACATCGAGCTCGATGCCGCCTATGTGATCGCGGAGCGACTCTCGGGGGAGCCGATGAAGCCGCAAAGCGCTGGCGGGATCACGGAAAGCCTCTCCGATACTATGCTTCGTCGGCGACTGCCGTAAGGTGCTGAAGACGCTGATAGCCGAGGACCTCAGGGTCCAGATGTGCGTGACGTCCTCGCCGTACTGGGGTTTGAGGGACTATGGTATGGCGGGCCATCAGATTGGAGCGCACGCCGGACGAGTACGTGACGGCGCTGGTCGAGGTCTTCCGGCTCGTGTGTGATCTCCTGGCCGACCAGGGCACCGTGTGGCGCAACCTCGGTGACTATGCGACCCGGGTGGGCACGGTCGGCGAGTGTCCGGGAGGGGGTATCCAGGGAGATCGCTGGAAGGGCCATCGGGGGACCCGCCCGGGCTCGGCCAAGCACGCTTCCGGTGCCATGGGTCCGATGACCCAGCCCAATCGCCTGCCACTGCCGGGCCTCAAACCGAAGGACCTCGTCGGCGTCCCCTGGCGCGTCGCCTTCGCGCTGCAACGGATGGGTGGTGGCTTCGCTGGGCATCATCTGGCATAAACCCAATTGTATGCCGGAGAGCGTGAAGGACCGGCCGACTCGTGCTCACGAGTACCTCTTTCTCTTCAGCAAATCGGAGCGCTATTACTACGATCACGAGGCCATCCGGGAATCCGCCTCCTACGGCGATCATGTGCGCAACATGGATAGCCCGTATTGCGTAACCCGGTCAACCAGCGCACACGGGGCTCCGGAAACAGGGGCTCAGCAAGAGCGGCAACACCTCGCGCCGCTATGGCGAGGACTACGGCCGGCCCGGCGCCCACCGGGGAGCCTCCGTGCCCTGGGAAGGCGATCACCGCAACAAGCGATCGGTGTGGTCGGTTTCCAGCCGGCCCTGTCTCGATGCGCACTTTGCCACGTTTCCGTCCGAGCTCATCGAACCGTGCATCCTGGCAGGATCACGGCCGGGAGACATCGTGCTGGACCCCTTCCTCGGCAGCGGGACCACGGCGGAGGTGGCCCAGCGGCTCGGCCGCGGGTGGATCGGGATAGACCTCAATCCGAGCTACACGTCCATGCAGCGGCGCCGCACCGCGCAGATGGCGTTGGCGCTCGGCCGATCGACGGCGAGAGAAGGTAGGGTTGAGATGAACCTCCTTTCTCTTCAACGAGCCGCATGGTTTCTTGTCGGTTCGACGAGCGCCGCCCTGGCCGCGGACACCGCCCGCATCGAGGTCTTCGCCACCGCGCGCACTCCCGTCACAGAGGTCTCCGCACCCGCTGGGCGGGACGCATCAACCGACCCTCTCGATCCTCCGGGCGCATGCGGGCCCCGGTGACCTGTACAGGCCGACCGTCATCCTCACCATCGTTGGGGAGCCATATCTCACGGCGATCCGCGATGCTTGAACGAGGCGCTGGATGAAGCCCGGGCGTAGCCCGGCGTCTCGCCTGCGCGCTTTGCCTCGTGCTGGTCGCCCCCGCGCGATCGCCCGCGCTCGACTCGGGGCCGCTGGCGCGGGGCTCGTCGGCGGTCTCCTCGGGGCCGCCGCTGACGCCCTCGTCGATGGTGGCCACCAGCGCGAAGGCACGCGCATCGAGGCGCACGAGAACGTGCGCGTCAAGGAGGTGGATGTGATCGGCAACCCCATCGCCTCGAGGCCGCCGCGCGGCCTTCGGCGTCGAGTTCCTCTGCAAGAGCGAGGCGCAATCCTCCTCGCCCTTCCACGAACTGGCCTATCTGCGTGCCGATCGCGTCCATCACGGCCAATAGGGCCGCGTCGGGCTCCACAACCTCGGCGCTCAGGAACTCCATGACGCCGATCAGCCCGCCGGCGGCTGCGATGGGGAAGCAGAACGCGCCGTGCATCCGACCTTCCGTGCCGCCGGGAGGCGCGGGAAGTTCGGGTCTTCTTGGCCGGGATCCACGCGGACTGTCCGCTCGCCCAAACCCGTCCCGGCAGGCCGACGCCGGACGCGAAGGTCATGCCCTGGCTCATGGCGGAGAAGTCCGCCAACTGCACGGCCGGGGCGTGCCAGATGTCACCGCAGCGCCATATTAGTAATAACACTAATGGAACTCGGAAAATAAGCACTCTCCCCTTCTCGCGGTCGATGGTCCAGAGTCCAGACCAGTGCCAGCCGAGGCTCTCACAGATGGCCTTTAAGATGGCAGGCATGGCTCGGCCGAGCGTCTCGGACTCCGCCAGCACGCGGGTGGCCGAATGCTGTGCCGCCTGACGCCGGCCCTGAATGGCGATGCGCGTCGCCATCTCGTTCAGCGCGCTCTGGACCTCCACCAACTCGTCGCGGTCGGCGGGATCCACCGGGCATGCCTCGACATCGCCCTCCACGATCCGCCGGGCGATGCGGGCGATGCGCTCGGTGCGCTCCCCGATCCGGCGCACCTGTGCCAGCGCGAGAGTGGCGAGGATGAATCCGAACGGTAACCGCACCGAGCATCCACGCGAGCCGCCGCCGGCTCGCCCCACGCGCCTCGTCGGTGAGCGCGGAGGTGAGCGCATCGGCACGGACCAGGAGTGCTTCGCTGCGGTCGACAATGACGGTGTACCGGCCCGCACGGCCTGCTCGACGGCCCACGGACCGGTTTCCAGGCCTCCTCCAACTCTCGCAGGGCAGTATGCGCCGCGGGCGGGGCAGCAGCGATCACATGCCCTTCCCGCTCTGCGAGCTTGAGCCCACGAGTGAACTCTGCAGCGGGGCCTGCAGCTTGACGAGACGCTCGGCGTCGCCACTGTCTGCCTCGGAGGCATCCTGCCTCAGGCGCTGCAGCAGCACGCGCTGCCGAACGCCATGGTTTCACGACCGAAGCGGCCGTCTGATGTCAGCCCGACAACCAGAAATGCGATCAGACGGAGCCTTGCGAGGGGAGTGGCCTCGGTCTATAACTTCATGGTCGCTTAGTACCTCGTTTCATAAGTACTATCACGTATCGTGCGCTTGCAAAGGCGTGTCGTAGCAGTTGGAGACCCGGCGCTCATTGTGTGGCGCTAGCCCGGCAAACGGGACGACGAAGAGCGCTGCTAGTTAGCGTCAACCGGGTCGTGTCTTCCCGCCGCGCGCGGCAACACACATTATTAAAGCCATGCGCGCGCGACACCGATGATCCGCCATCGCCTTCATCCGCGCACCGCTCACAGAAACAGGAGATCACGATGGACATGGAACACCGTCTGGCCGCTCGGGCCCTGTGTCTTTGGATGGGGATCGCCGCGGGATCCCCCGTACAGGCCGGCATCACCGCCATCAAGTGTTGGACCAATGGCGAGGGCGTGCGCGAGTGCGGCAATGCCGTGCCGACCGAGTATGCCCAGCAGGGACACACGGTTTACAACGATCAGGGCGTTCAGGTCGGGACGCACCAGCGTGCCAAGAGCGGTGAGGAGCTGGCCGAGGAACAGCGCCTCGCGGCGTTGCAGGCCGAGGAGAAACGCAAGACCGAGGAGGTGGCCAAGGCCGACCGCGTGTTCTTGGAGACCTTCGGCAGCGAGGATGACCTGATCCTAGCGCGCGATGGAAAGGTATCGGCGATCGACGGGCAGATCCGCCTCCTCGAAAGCCATATCCACAAGTCCGAGGCGGATCTGGGGCGGCGCATGGTCCTGGTCAAATCGATCGAGCAACGCGGCCAGAGACCCGCGGAGCAGGTCCTTGCCGACATCGAGTCCACCCGCGCGCAGATTGCGGCGCATCAAGCCAACATCGAGTCCAAGCGTCGGGAGCAGGACACCATCCGCCGGCGCTTCGACCAGGACCTGGAGCGTTTCCGCAAGCTCGCGGTACAACGCTGAACGCGAGCCGTTCGCACCGCGTCCGCAAAGGCCAGGGTGCGGATGGTCAGGGCGCCGCGGCGGTGTATTCTCTGCCCGTCTTGCCCCGCCGTTCCCGGATCTGGGTGCCTACGCCCTGGTCGGTGAAGATCTCCAGGAGCACGGCATGCTCCACCCGCCCGTCGATGATATGGGCGCTGTGCACACCGGCCTGGACCGCATCCAGGGCCGCCTGGACCTTGGGCAACATCCCGCCCGAGATCGTGCCGTCGGCGCAAAGCTCGGCGACCCGTAGCGCGGTGAGCCCGGTGAGCAGCCCGCCCTCCCCGTCGAGCACCCCGGCGGTGTTGGTCAAGAAGATCACCTTTTCCGCCTTCATGACCTGCGCCAGCTTCCCGGCCACCAGATCGGCGTTGATGTTATAGGACTGCCCGTCCTCGCCCACGCCGATCGGGGCGATGACCGGGATGAAGTTGCCGCGCAACAGCATGTCCACGACCGCGGTGTCGATGCTCGTCACCTCACCGACGTGGCCGATGTCGATGATCTCGGGGGCCGCCATCTCCGGGCTGGTGCGGGTGAAAGTCAGCTTGCGCGCCCGGATGAGATCGCCGTCCGTGCCGGTCAGCCCCACCGCCGTCCCGCCGTGGCGGTTGATGAGGTTGACGATGTCCTTGTTGACCAGTCCGCCGAGTACCATCTCCACCACATCCATGGTCTCGTCATCGGTGACGCGCATGCCCTGGACGAAGGTGCTCTCCTTCCCGATGCGCCGCAAAAGTTGCGCGATCTGCGGCCCCCCCCCATGCACCACCACCGGATGGATGCCGACGAGCTTCATCAAGACGATGTCGCGCGCGAAACCGTTCTTGAGCCCCGGCTCCACCATCGCGTTACCGCCGTACTTGATGACGACCGAGCGCCCGGTGAAACGCCGGATGTAGGGCAGGGCCTCGGTCAGGACCCCTGCGATCCGCATCGCATCGGCGGGTTGGAGTGCCATATCGCGACCCTTCCCGGCCGGTCAGAACGGGAGCCGCAGGCCGGATCGGACCGATCCGAGCCAGCCCCGAAAGCGCTCCTGGATGCGCCCCAGCGCCGCCGTATCATCGGCCTCGAAACGCAGGATAAGGCATGGCGTCGTGTTCGAGGGGCGGATGAGCCCCCATGCATCGGGCAGATCCACGCGGATCCCATCGACGGTCGCAATCTCCCCGTCCGGGAACGGGATGTCGCGCCCGAGATTGGCCATGAAGGCTGCGTGCTCGGTCTCCGGCATCTCGAGCTTGAGCTCCGGCGTCGAGACCCCGCCCGGCAGCTCGCCGAACACCGCAACGGACGGCCGCCCGTCCCGGACCAGGATCTCCAGGAGCCGGGCGGCCGCATACAGGGCGTCGTCGAACCCATACCACCGCTCCTTGAAAAAGATGTGGCCGCTCATCTCGCCCGCCAGCGGCGCCGCCGAGCTCTTCATTTTGGCCTTGATGAGGGAGTGGCCCGTCTTCCACATGAGGGGCCTGCCGCCGCGCTCCTCGATAACCCGCTTCAGGTGCCGGCTGCACTTCACGTCGAAGATGATCTCCGCGCCCGGATTCCGCGACAGGACATCCTGGGCGAACAGCATCATCTGTCGATCCGGCCAGATGATCTGGCCGCTCCCGTCGACCACGCCCAGCCGATCGCCATCGCCGTCGAAGGCCAGCCCGAGCGCGGCCCCTTCGTTCCTGACCGTATCGATGAGGTCCCGGAGGTTGTCGGGCTGCGCGGGGTCTGGGTGATGATTCGGAAAGCTCCCGTCCACCTCGCAGTAGAGCTCGGTGACCGTGTGCCCGAGGGCTCGCACCAGTTGCGGCGCGAGCATGCCGGGGACCCCGTTCCCGCAGTCGATGACCACTTTGAGCCCCCCGTCCGCAACCGGCGGGCTGTCGCTCGTGATACGCGAGAGGTAAGCCGCGCTCAGGTCTTTGGACTCGAGCCGCCCATCGCCCCGCACCCAGTCTGCGCGGCGGATGCGGTCGCGGATCGCGGTGATAGCGTCGCCCGAGAGGGCCTGACCGTCCAGCACGATCTTAAGTCCGTTGTAGTGGCCGGGGTTATGGCTCCCGGTGATCATGACCCCACTGCCGGTCATAAGCTCATGGGTCGCGAAGTACAGGACCGGGGTCGGCACCATGCCGATGTCAATTACATCGCGGCCGGTCGCGGTCAGGCCGCGGATCAGGGCCGCGGCGAACGCCGGGCTCGACACCCGGCCATCACGGGCTACGGCGATGCGCGGCTGGCCGCGCTCATGGGCCTCGCTCCCGAGCGCGAGGCCGATCTGGTACACGGCCTCCTCGGTCAGGGTCTCGCCCACGACGCCGCGGATGTCGTAGGCCCTGAAGATCGAATCGGACACCGGCTGGCCGGTATCCGGTATCGCGATGGTGCGATCGGTGGCGGGATTAGTCTGGATCATGGCGTGCCTTTTCTCATTGGCAATGGTTCGGTTCGAGTGCCCCCTTGGGGCGCACCGGGCTGGAAGACCGCCGACAGTGTAATACGCCCCGGCTCCGCTTCCAGCCCTGCCGGACCTCATGCCCGGCCCGTATGCCCGAAGCCGCCGGCCTCGCGATGGCTGGGCTCGAATTCTTCGCAGTGCTCGAAGCACACCGGGACGACCGGCACGAACACGAGCTGTGCGATGCGGTCCCCCGGCAGGATGACGAAGGGGTCGCTCCCACGGTTCCAGCACGACACCAGGATCTCTCCCTGGTAGTCCGAATCGATGAGTCCGACTAGATTACCCAGGACGATCCCGTGCCTGTGCCCCAGCCCCGAACGCGGCAGCACCACGGCGCAGAGGCCCGGATCATCGATGTGGAGCGCCATCCCGCTCGGGATCAAGTGCGTCGCGCCCGGCTCGCAACGCAGCGGGGCCTCGAGGCAGGCACGCAGGTCCATGCCCGCCGATCCGCTGCTCGCATAAGCGGGCAGCGGGAAATCACGCCCGAGACGTGGGTCCAGGACCTTGAGCTTGACCCTTCGCACGGAATCTCTCGGCGATGATCGGCACGAGCTGACGCGCCAGCCGGGTCTTGGGGGCACGCGGCAGCAACCGCTCGCCCTCTTGCCAGGAGACCAGCAACTCGTTGTCGTCGCTCTCGAAGCCCTGCCCCGGCTCACCGACTCTGTTGGCGACGATCATATCGATGCCCTTGGCCATGAGTTTCCTCCCGGCCAGGTCGGCCAGCCCGTCCTCGAGGCCCTCGGTCTCGGCCGCGAAGCCGACCGTGAAGGGCGCCGCGGGGCGGGCCGCGACCGCCGCCAGGATATCGGGGGTCGGTTCGAGCGTGAGTGTCAAGGACGCGCCGGTGCGTCGGATCTTGTGACGCGCCGGTTCCGGGCAACGGTAGTCGGCAACCGCTGCCGTGGCCACCAAGATCTCATAGTCGGCGATCCGAGCCATGACCGCGTCCAGCATGTCGGCGGCACTCTCGACCAGGACCCGCTCCACCCCGCGCGGTGCGGAACGAGGAACCGGACCGCTGATCAGGGTCACCGCCGCGCCCGCGGCCCGCATCATCTCGGCCAGGGCATAGCCCATCTTGCCGGAGCTGCGGTTGCCGAGGAATCGGACGGGGTCTATCGCCTCGCGCGTCGGTCCGGCGGTCACGAGTACGCGCACCCCGGCAAGCCACGCCGGCTCGAACACCGCGCAGAGCCCTTCCAGGACCTCGGGGACATCCAGCATGCGGCCCGGCCCGATCTCCCCGCAGGCCTGCTCACCCTCGTCGGGCCCCAAGAAGCGCACCCGGCGCTCCAATAGGATGGCGCGGTTGGCCTGGGTGGACGGCGCAAGCCACATCTCCCGGTTCATGGCCGGGGCCACCACGATGGGTACGGTCGAGGCCAGGCACAGGGTGGACAAGAGGTCATCGGCGAGCCCGTGGGCGAGCTTGGCTAGAAGATGTGCGCTGGCCGGGGCGACCAGAACCGCATCGCACCAGCGCGCCAGATCGATATGGGGCATCGCCGACGGTGCGTCCGGGTCGAATAGCTCGCAGTGCACCCGCTCGCCCGACAGGGCCTCCAGGGTGAGCGGTCCGATGAACGCCGAGGCCGAGCGCGTCATGACCACCCGCACCTCCACCTCGTGCTCGCGGAGCCGCCGGACCAGCTCGGCACTCTTGTAGGCCGCGACGCCCCCCGTGATCCCGAGCAGGATGCGCTTGTGCGCCAAGGCGTCCACCACCGTCGCTACCGCGTCGCCGAGACATCGAGGGCCGGCAGCAGCGTGCGAGCCGCGTCCCCGCGTCCCCCGCGCGCTGGCCAGCGAGACCGGGTCGCAGCAGCGACCCGGTACCCAGGATCCCCCATTACGCTCATAGCCCTCAAGTTTACCGCGCGCAGCGGGCTGCCTATACCCCTGGCCCGATCACGACCAAGAGGTGACCATGACGATCCGCGACTGGCCCAAGGACGAGCGGCCACGTGAAAAGCTCCTGCTGCGTGGGCCGACCAGCCTGTCCGATGCCGAGCTATTGGCCGTTTTCCTGCGCACCGGCGTTCGCGGTAAGACGGCGGTCGATCTCGCACGCCAGTTGCTCCGGCACTTCGGCGGCTTGGCGCCGCTCCTCGACGCCGGTCGTGCAGACCTCTCCGCAGCCAGTGGCATCGGCATCGCCAAGTATGCGCAGGTCCAAGCGGCGCTGGAACTCGGCCGCCGCTATCTGGAGGCGCGGCTTCATCGCGAGGATACCCTGTCCTCGCCGGAGGCCACCCGCAGCTATCTCATGTACCGCCTGAAGGGCCTCTCTTACGAGGCCTTCCTGTGCCTGTTCCTCGACAACCGCCATCGTGTCATCAGTTGCGAGGAGATGTTCCGCGGCACCGTCGATAGCGCGCAGGTCTATCCCCGCGAGGTGGTCAAACGGGCCCTCGTGCTCAATGCCGCCGCCGTGATACTGGCGCATAATCACCCCTCCGGGGAGGCCGAGCCCAGCCACGCCGACCGGGCCATCACGGCGCGGCTCAAGGACGCCCTGGCGCTCATTGAGGTGAGGGTCCTCGACCACCTCGTGATCGGCGATGGGGCGGCGACATCGATGGCCGAGCGCGGCCTCATGTGATCCCGCCGCCCCGCGCGGGTGCTTGGCGGATCACGGCCCCCTGTGTAGAATGCGCGCTCGCCTTCGGGGATACACCATGTCGCGCGTCTGCCAGATCACCGGAAAGCGCCCCGTCACGGGGCATAACGTCTCCCATGCCAACAACAAGACCCGGCGCCGGTTCCTGCCCAACCTCCAGAACCACCGCTTCTGGGTCGAGACCGAGCGGCGGTGGGTGCGGCTCCGGATCAGCACCAAGGGCCTGCGCATCATCGACAAACTGGGCATTGATGAGGTGCTGCGCGATCTGCGCAGCCGCGGCATCAAGGTCTGAGGTAGGCACCATGCGTGACAAGATCAAGCTCAACTCGTCCGCGAAGACCGGGCACTACTACACCACCACCAAGAACAAGCAGTTGCACCCCGAGAAGATCGAGGTCAAGAAGTTCGACCCCGTGGTCCGCAAGCACGTGGTGTACAAGGAAGGTAAGATCAAATAAACCCCCTCGCACCTTCAACACCTCACTGAGCCGGGAGAAACTAGTATCGGACACCCCGGTCGAACCCCCCAGGCCGGCCTGACCGTCGCAGAGCGTCGCAGAGGGGGTCTTATGTGGACCAGAGGGTTGTATTTGTCGGTGGCATGCGTCCTGGCCGGTTGCCAGAGCAGTGTCCCGATCGAGATCCGCGAGCCGGTGCTGGATGCCCCGAGCATCGCCCAGGTCCAGCAAGACCCGCAAAGCGGCAAGGGCAAGCGTGTCCGCTGGGGCGGCGTCATCGCATCGGTGGAGAACAGGGCCGACGACACCTGGGTGGAGGTCGTCTCGAAGACGCTAGGCGATCAAGGCCGCCCGGTGTCGGACGATGTGGCACTGGGGCGTTTCTTCGCCCGCGTCCCTGGATTTCTGGACCCCGCGGTGTACGCGGCGGACCGGGAGATCACCGTCTACGGCGTCGTCGAGGAAGAGGTCAAGCGCAACATCGGCGAAAAGCCCTACAACTACCCGACGGTGCGCAGCGAGCGCCTGTATCTGTGGCCAGTATATCTTGCCGCCCCTTACGGCTATTACCCCGACCCCTACTGGTACGACCCGTTTTATTACCCTTACCGTTACTGGCCCTACCGCCACTGGCGCCGCCACCGCTTCGGGTTCAGCCCGTACTGGTAGCCCCAGCGACAGATACGACGCGGCCGCAACGTTTCGCCGGCGGCCTCGCCAACGTAACGTGTCCGGGGCCACAGGCCCTGGCCGCGGAGACGATGCGGCCGAGCAGCCCGATGTCGAGGTGACCATAGCCGTAGGTGTCGCCGGCGATGACCTCGAACGGCCGGTCAGGGTCGCCCAGACCGTCCACGACCAGCGACGCCCCGTCGAAGTCGTCGTCACGGGTAAAGGCATGGGTCGTGATGACGGTAGCGAGACCCGCGCCGAGCGCAGCACGGTTGCCGTTCCGGGTGTCCTCGATAGCGACGCACTCGCTTGCCCTCCAACCTGTGTGCTCGAGCACATACCGGTAGACGGCCGCAGACGGCTTCTTGGCCTCCACCACATCGCAGGTCGCCACGGTATCGAACCAGTCGACCCAGTCGCCGGGTAGGTTGCCATCGCAGACGGCCCGGACATTTGCCGGTGACGTGCTGCTGGCGATAGCGAGGCGGATGCCGCTGCACCGGGCTTCGTTCAGCAGACGTAGCACACCGGGCCGAAGCGGGACGCCACGATCCGCCAGCATGCGCGCATAGAGCGCCGATTTGGCGCTGTGGAGCCTGCGGGCCAGCTCGATGAGCTGTGCTCCATGGGTCGTCGGCGATACCGACTGCCGCGCATACTGCAAGATCCTCTCTCGGCCGCCGGAGATCGAGAGCAGCCCGGCGTACTCCGCCGGGGACCACGCCCACGACAGTCCGTGTTCGGCAAAGGCCTGGTTGAAGGCCCGACGGTGTACCTCCTCGGTGTCGGCGATGGTGCCGTCGAGGTCGAATATCAAGGCCCGGAGGGCGGACCTGCCGGGCATCTCGCCCCGGCGTACTCTATTCATGACGCGTCCTTTAATGGATCTGAGACCTTAGTCTCGATGTGTCGTCAGGGTTCCCACAGTCGCCTGACGGGATGCACTGGCCTTAGCGCACGTGTCCTAACAAGAAACACACCATCCTGGACACCCGGTGTTCGAATGAGTTCATTCGCCGCGCTGCACCGGAGCGTTCCCGGTGACGTCCGGCGGCCCGGTATCTGCCTCCTCGGGCCATGCGCAGATCGGCGGTAAGATGGACCTGGGTGACCGGGACCCGTGCCCGAGTCGCCGGATCGCACACAAGTCTGGGAGCCGTTATTGCTAGACGCCAAGTATGGACCATCAGGAGACCAATAGACGCCTTGCGGACCTGGTCGCGCAGCCGGAGGCGGACCTGAACCTCGCCGAGGCGGCGCTACTGATAGCGAGCTCGGAGTATCCTGCGCTGGATGTGGCACGCTATCTGGCCCGCTTCGACCGGATGGCGGAAACCATCGGCAAGCGGCTCAGCGGGCGATTCTCCCCCGGCCGCATCATCCTAGAATTGAATCGATTTCTGTTCGACGAGGAGGGTTTCGCCGGCAACATCCAGAACTACTTCGATCCGCGCAACAGCTTTCTGAACGACGTGCTGGAACGCAAGCTCGGTATCCCGATCAGCCTCGCCGTCATCTATCTCGAGGTGGGCCAGCGTCTGGGTCTGCCGCTTGTCGGCGTCTCCTTCCCCGGCCACTTCCTCGTCAAGCTCACCGTGCGTGCCGGGGACGTAGTACTGGACCCCTTCCTCTGCGGGCAATCCCTCAGCCCGGAAGACCTCGAGCATCGCCTGGAATCGGTCCTCCCGGAGCACAAGGCGAACCGCATCGAATTGACGAGCCTTCTCTCGGCCGCGGGCAAAAAACGAATACTACTTCGCATGTTGCGGAATCTCAAGGCCATTTATGCCACCGCCCGAGACCCCTTGCGGGCGCTTGAAATAGTGCGAAAATCCCTCATCATTGATCCGCATCAGCCCCGCGAGGTCCGGGATCGGGCTTACCTCTATGAAAGCCTTTCGTGCTTCCGGGCCGCCGTTCTGGACTATGATCGCTATCTGGAAATGCAGCCCCACGCCGATGACGCCGAGGCGGTACGCGAGCGCCGCATCCACGCGCAGCGCGCCGTGTCGAGCCTGCATTAGTCGGCGGCGCGGAAGTCCGGCGCGGCCGTGCCCTCGGCGATGGCGCCTCTGAGGACCGGTCACCGCAGAGGACGCGGTGCCCACAGCAACCCGGACCCGCGCTGGCTCCCCGGTAGTCGTGAGGCGTTCGACGACGGTTGGAGCTTGGACGACCCCCAGGCACCGTCCCTCGGCACCTCGGTCACCGAGGAGACCGCACGCAGCGCCCTGTCCTTCAACGAATCTCCGGACCTCCCCTTCGACCGCTCTATCAACCCCTACCGGGGCTGCGAGCACGGTTGCGTATACTGCTACGCACGCCCGACCCACGCCTATCTGGACCTCTCCCCGGGGCTCGACTTCGAGAGCCGCCTGTACGCCAAACCCAATGCGGCAGAGGTGCTCCGGACAGAGCTGGCCAGGCCCGGATACCGGTGCCGGCACATCGGGCTCGGGACCAACACCGACCCCTACCAGCCGATCGAGCGCCGCTATCGGATCACCCGCGAGATCATCGAGATCCTGAGCATCTGCCGGCACCCGCTCTCGATCGTCACCAAGTCCGCACTGGTGGAGCGCGACATCGATCTCCTGGCAGAGATGGCGCACGCGGGGCTCGTCGAGGTGTTCGTCTCGGTGACGACCCTGGACCGGGGACTCGCGCGCCGCATGGAGCCGCGCGCCGCGGCGCCGGAGCGGCGCTTCACGACTGTCGAACGCCTGAGCGCGGCGGGGATCCCGACGGGTGTCCTGTTCGCCCCGGTGATCCCGGCGTTGAACGACGCCGAAATGGAAGTGGTGCTCGCGGCGGCGGCCGCGCATGGCGCGCGCTACGCGGGCTATGTCTTGCTGCGCCTCCCGCGCGAGGTTCGGGGGCTATTCGAGGAGTGGCTTGCCTGCCACGAGCCCTTGAAGGCCGGGCGGGTCATGAGCCGATTACGCGACATGCGGGGCGGCGCGCCGAACGGTCCGAACTTCAGCACCCGCATGCGCGGCACGGGCCCGATCGCAGAGCTCTTGCGCAGCCGCTTCGAGCTGGCCTGCCGGCGCCTCGGCCTCAGCCGCTCTCACCACGCCTTGGACACCGGGCAGTTCATCCCCCCGGTGAGGGCTACCCCGCAGATGGATCTCTTCGGCCGGGCGTGAGCCCACCACCGGAACGGGCAAGGTCGTCAAAATTTCCGAGATATCGTCCCCACCACCGTGCCCCGGCAATTCTGCGACCCAAGTCCGCAAAAGACCTCCTCGTTCTCGGCATCCCAATAGCTAACGTCCAGCCCGAATCCCAACACCTCCTTCGATATGCCGAGGCGCCAGTCGAGGTAGCTCTCGCTGTCATTGCCGTCGACGTCGAGATCAGCGATGTCCACCGCATCGACGGTGGTAGCCCACGTGGAAAGGCGACGGCTGGCCGAAGGACCGTACGCGGTGACGAGCCCATGCTCGCACAAGTACAACGGCGTCGCCTGGGCCGCCGGCGACGTCTCTTCTTGATGGTGGCCCGACCCTGGGCACCAGCTACTGGTCGAGCGAAGCGCCACGGGCCGCCACACTCGCCGCGTTTGTGCAAGCCTGCCACGCTCGGCTTCGAGCCGTGCGCGGGTTCACAGCTTGAGCCCGAGTTCGACAAGATCGCCGTGTTCGCGGACGCTGCGGGTGCGCCGAAACACGCCGCTCGCCAGTGTCCGGACGGGATGTGGAGCAGCAAGCTCGGCGGGCTCGAGGATATCAATCACGCGGGTCTCGAGAGTCTGAGCGGGGTTGCTACGGAGTGCCCGCTCTTTTCCTGAAACGCCGCAAGAGCCGCTAAGGCTCACTTCCGCCCACACCCCCGGATAGCAGTTGGAGTTGCATTGAACGGCATCCCCGTTCGTGCCTCTACCGCTCGAGCGACTCGGCGAGCGCGCGAACGACGACGGCCAGAGACCGGCGATGCTCCGGCGGCAGCGCGGGCGCGATGGCCGCGACCGCGACACGGCGGCAGGGTCGACGGCGATC
>JALZID010000271.1 GCA_030860485.1 Pseudomonadota bacterium
AAACCGTCGCGAGCGAAGGGAGGTCGCGTTCCGCCGGAGCGCAGGAACCGGAGTGTATGCTGAAATACATGAGGATTCCGAGCACCGCCGGAACGCGAGATCCCGAGCGCAGTAGGTTTTTTCACAAACTCTCAGGCCAGGGACTTGGCCAGGGCATAGATCTCCTCGGCGTCGAAGCGCTGGTCGTTGCGCTCGAAGAGCCTCGCGATGCAGGCCCGGTGCAGTGCGATCTTCAGGGCGCCGAAGCCGATGGCGCCGAAGCACAGCTTCCCGTGCCGTTCCTTGGCACGGTCCATCATCTCGATGCCGGACACGCCGAGCGGCGGTACGGCGTTGGCGTCGAGCATCATCTCGATGCTGGGGCTGTCCTTCCAGTGCCGCTCCTCGAGCAGATGGGCGCCGGCCGCCGCCGTGGACAGGACGATGTGCGCACCCCCCAAGACCCCCCGGATGGAAGCTTCGCAGATCTCGGCCTGGTCGAAGGCACACACCGCCGGGATAATGGTCACGCCGAACCGCTCCTGCATGAGCCGGCACGCGGCCTCGGCGCGCTCCATGCGCCGCGAGGTCACGACCACCTCGACACCCTCCTGGGTCAGCATCACCGCGGCCCGTTGGCCGACCGGCCCCGTCCCGCCCAGCACCACGGCCTTCTTGCCGGCCACCGAGCCGTGCTTGGTGAGGTTGGCGACGGCGGCGGCCGCGGTGGTATTGCTTCCATTGCCGTCGAGCATCACGGAGACCCGAAAATCGGCGAAGAATTTCTTCTGGATCGCCTTGACGAGCGCCTGCCCATCGGCCAGGTTGCTGCCGCCGACGAATATGGCCGTATATTTCTTGTCCTTGGGCGAGCGGGTGAAGATGGTGCCCTCGACCAGCGCCCCGACCGTCTCGGGGGTGACCCCACCGTAGCCGATTACGTGGTCCGCGCCGCCGTCGTAGGCGACCACCGTGTCGAACACGCTCGGCAGGGGATCGGTATCGAGCTGGAACAGGAGCTTCTTCATGTTATGACCTCACGGCTGGGGCGGGGCATTGGCGCTCGGCGCCTCCGGAGTCGGGCGCGCCGTTAAGGTAACTCAACGCCCGCACGCGGACAACGGGCCGCGCGCCGCCACGGGTTATCCGGGTCGGCTATAATGGCGCCGCCCGAGTGATCGATCCCTTCGGGCGCTGTCAACAGAGCCAAGAGCGCCTCATCGAGGGACAACACATGATCAAAGACCAATCCGTCCAAGAGTTTCTGGGGGCCTTGGCGAGCAAGTCCGCGACCCCCGGCGGCGGGAGCGCGGCGGCCATCATGGGCGCGATGGGCGCAGCCCTGGTGAGCATGGTCTGCAATCTGACCCTCGGCAAGAAGGGTTACGAGGTGGCCGAGGGCGAGATGCAGGCCGTCCTGGCCCGGGCCGAGACGATGCGCGAGCGACTGGCGGACATGGTGCGCGCCGATGTCGAGGCGTTCGACCAGGTCATGGCCGCCTATGGTCTCCCCAAGGACAGTGAGGCGCAGAAGGCCGCGCGCGGCGACGCGATCCAGCTGGCGCTCAAGGCCGCGACCGACGTCCCGCTCGACTGCGTGCGCCTCTGTGCCGAGGCCGTGGTGCTCAGCAAGTCGGTCGCGGAGAAGGGCAACAAGAACGTCATCAGCGACGCCGGGGTCGCCGTGCTGGCCGCCTATGCCGCGCTTCGGAGCGCCGCCTTGAACGTCTATATCAACGCCGGGGCGATCAAGGACCGGACCTTCGTCGAAGAGCGGCTCGGCGAGCTCGATCGCATCCTGTACGGCATGGAGGCCCTGACCGAAGAGGTCTATCAGCTGGTCAAGAACAAGCTCTAGGGCGTTCCCAGTCGTATCGAACTAAAGCTGGCGTCGCGCGACGTACTTGCCATCCCCGTGGCCGACGACAACCCCTTGAAGCGGGACCTCGAAGCCGGGATCCACCGCGATCTGTCCGGCCGGCAGACCTATTCGCAGTACCTGTGCCTCGACACGCTCCTCTGCGCGCAGCGGCCCTTGAGCGATCCGCCGCACCACGACGAGCTCTTGTTCATCATCCAGCACCAGACGAGCGAGCTGTGGTTCAAGCTCATCCTCCACGAGCTACGCGCCGCCTGTGTGCACATCCGCGCCGACCGCCTCGACCCGTGCTTCAAGATCCTCGCGCGGGTGAAACAGATCCAACGTCAGTTGTTCGAGCAATGGGGCGTCCTGGAGACCCTGACGCCCAGCGAATACGCCGAGTTCCGGCATGTCCTCGGTTTCGCCTCGGGGCTGCAATCCGCACAGTATCGCGCCATCGAGTATGTCTTGGGAAACAAGAACGCCGCCCTCCTGGAGTTGTTCCGCCATGACGAAGTGGCCTACCGGGCACTCGATACCACCCTGCGGAGCCCGAGTCTCTACGACGAGTTCCTGATCCACCTCGATCGCCAGGGGCATTCGCTGCCCCCCGAGTGCGTGCAACGCGACTGGTCGCGACCCTATCGGCGCCATCCCGGTCTCATCCCCGTGTTCAAGCGCATTTACGACCAGCCCCATGACTTCTGGGATGCGTACAATATGTGCGAAAAGCTCGTCGATGTGGAGGAGAACTTCCTGCTCTGGCGTTTCCGGCACATCAAGACCGTCGAGCGCATCATCGGCTTCAAGCGCGGCACGGGCGGCTCCTCGGGCGTCGCGTTTCTCCGCAAGGCGCTGGACCTGACCTTCTTCCCGGAGCTGCTCGACGTGCGCACCGAGATCGGTGCGTGAGAGCGGGCGCGTAACCGGGGACAGACCAGATTTTTTGTGCCGCCTGCTGCCCGCGGTACGTCCCCTCCGTGCCCTGTGTGTCCGCCGCCTTTTCCCGCTCACATTAAATAGGCTCATGGCGCTACTCACCCTCCTCGACGCAGAGCTCGCTTACGGACTGCATCCTCTGCTCGATCGCGCCGGCCTCGCGGTGCTGGAAGGCGAGCGGGTCGGACTCATCGGCCGCAACGGCACCGGTAAGACGTCGCTCCTGAAGGTAATCGCCGGACTCGCGGCGCTGGATGACGGCGACCTCAAGCGCCAGGACGGCCTGCGTGTGGTGCTCGTCGAGCAGGAGCCTGAACTGCCACTCGCCTCGACTCTGCGCGAAAGCCTGGCCATCCGCGGCGAGATCGACCACGTCCACGACGAGCCTGAGCGTTGGCGCCTGGAAGCCCGGCTCGTGGAGTATCTGCATCGCTTTGGCCTCGATCCGGCGCAGGCCCCGGATACCGCCTCGGGCGGCGAACGGAAGCGGGCGGCCCTTGCGCTAGCACTCGCGCGCCAACCCGAACTGCTGCTGCTCGATGAGCCGACCAACCATCTCGATATCGACGGCATCACCTTGCTCGAAGACCTGGTGCTGAAGGGTCCGGCCGCCATTGTCATCACGCACGACCGCGCGTTCCTCGATCGTGTGGTCAATCGCATCGTGGAGCTCGACCGCGGGCTCCTGCGCTCCTACGCCGGCAACTTTGCGGCGTACGAGCGCCGCAAGGCCGATCGGCTCGCAACCGAAGGCGTCGCCCATCGCAAGTTCGACAAGTTCTGGGCGCAAGAAGAAGTGTGGATCCGCAGGGGCATCAAGGCACGCCGCACCCGCAACGAAGGCCGCGTGCGCCGGCTCGAACAATTGCGGCGCGAGCGCGCGGCGCGGCGCGAGCGTCTCGGCCACGTCAAACTCACACTCGATGCGGGCGAGCGCTCGGGCAGGCTGGTGGCGGAACTCTGCGGCGTCAGCAAACGCTTTGGCGAGAGAGCGATCGTTCAGGACCTGTCGCTATGTATCCAGCGCGGTGATCGCCTGGGACTCATCGGCCCGAACGGCGCCGGCAAATCCACGCTGCTCAAGCTCATCCTCGGCCGATTGGCGCCGGACGCAGGCGAGGTGAGACTCGGCACCAATCTACAGGTGGCGTACTTCGACCAGATGCGCGAGCAGCTCGACCCCGAGCACACACTGCTCGACACCGTAAGCCCTGGCTCCGACTGGGTCCAGATCGGCGCCGAACGCAAGCACGTGATGACTTACCTCGCCGACTTCCTGTTTCCGCCGCAACGCGCCAAGGCGCCCGTAAAAATGCTCTCCGGTGGTGAGCGCAACCGCTTGCTGCTCGCGCGGCTCTTCGCGCGTCCCGCCAACGTGCTGGTGCTCGACGAACCGACCAACGACCTCGACATCGAATCGCTCGAGCTGCTTGAAGACACCTTGCAGGGCTACCCCGGAACGCTGCTCCTTGTGAGTCACGACCGCGCCTTTCTCGACAACGTGGTCACGCAGACGCTCGTGGCCGAGCACAACGGCAAGTGGCAGGAATACGCTGGCGGCTATAGCGATTGGCAGAGTCAGCGGCCCGAGTCCTCCGCTCCCGCTCCGACGGTGGTGGGAGAACGGCGGGAGAGAGCCGGTGCGAGGGCGAATGCCGCACGCGTCAAGCTGAGTTATAAAGAATCCCGCGAGCTCGAACAACTCCCCGCCGAGATCGAAGCGCTCGAGCGCGAGCAGCACGGAATTACCGTGTGTATGAGTCGCGCCAACTACCACAAGCAGGGCGCCGAACGGATCAAGGCCGATCGCAAGCGGACCGAAGAGATCGAGCGACAACTGGTGGAAAGGTTCGAGCGGTGGGCGCAGCTCGACGAGAAGGCCGCAGAGCACGGGTAGAATCGCGCGCGACGACCTCGGCGGCCCTTGTCATCGATGGGATCCAACTGCCGTACCCAAAAGAGGAGCATATCCATGGCAAACGAAGTCAGACCTGTCACCGAAGGGTCATCCAGTGAAATCAAAGAAGTGTTTCCGTATCTTCGCGTCAGAAACGCCGCGGCGGCAATCGAGTTCTATACGCGAGTATTCGGTGCGCGGGAGCTATTCCGGCTGACCGAACCCGGCGGGCGAATCGGACACGCGGAGCTGTCGCTCGGCGGCATCACGCTCATGCTTGCCGACGAGTACCCCGAATACGGCATTCTCGGTCCGCAATCCATCGGCGGTACGGGGATGTCCATTCACTTGCATGTCACCAACGCCGACGTCGTGGCGGAGCGGGCTGTGACCGCTGGCGCAACCGTGCTTCGCCCGCTGGCCGACCAGTTTTATGGCGAGCGGTCGGGAACGGTGCTAGATCCTTTCGGGCACGAATGGATGCTTGGACATGAGATCGAGAAAGTCTCTCCCGAAGAGATGCAGCGCCGCTTTGCGGCAATGTTCGAGTAAAGCAGTTCATCAGAATGCGAACCGCAGTCCGATCTGCGGCGGACCCCTTCCAGACAGCCACATCACCGCCCAGCCCATCCGACCCGAGCATTCTCCGATTGCAAGCCCACGTTGAATCTTCTATGCTTGAATGCTACGCTACCCGACTCCAATGAAACACGCCCATCGCTATGGCAAGGCGCTCTGCGCCATCACCCTATGCGCTGTCGCCGGAGCCGGGTGCGAAACTCCCGCGCCGCGCACCGCCTTGGATCCCATTGTAATGGATCCCGTCACCGTCGACCGGGCCAATCCACCGGCGATGGAGCCGGTCATGATCCAAAGCCATGGCGCCAAGCTTAATGGCATCGTCTATGTTGCGGAGGGTGCCGGCCCCCACCCGGCCGTTATCGTGTTGCATGGCTATCCGGGTAACGAGAGGAATCTGGACCTCGCCCATGCGATCCGTCGCGCGGGGTGGAATGTACTGTTTTTTCACTATCGTGGCGCCTGGGGCAGCGAAGGCCGGTTTTCGACGGCACACGCCATCGAGGACGTCCACGCGGCGGTTGCGTTTATGAGATCACCGCATTCCAGCCGGAACTACCGGATTGACCCGGATCGCCTCGCCGTCATCGGCCACAGCATGGGCGGGTATATCGCAGTCGAGGCGGCGGCTGCGGATCCTTCCCTCCCCTGCGCGGCTTCGCTCGCCGGCGCCAATCTCGCCAAGTTCGGCGAACTGGCCCAACAAAGCTCGGAGTTCGCGTCGCAGCTCGCCTATTACATCGACGATGCGAATGCCATCGTCGGCGCCGCCGGTAAAGCCGCGGTAGCACGGTGGATGGAACATGCGCAGGAATACGATCTCCGTCGGCTTGTCCCGAAGCTGGCGGGCAAATCGCTATTACTCATCGGGGCCCAAGGTGACACCATCGTTCCCCTCGATCAGCATCACGAACCGCTCGTCAACGCGCTGCGCAAAGGCGGGCACGGAGACCTCACGGTAGAAACGCTTGACGCTGATCATGTATTTTCGAGCCGGCGTATTGCGTTGGCTCGGATCGTGGTCCAATGGTTAAACACCCGATGCAAGCAATACGGTCGCGGCGACGCAAAAGCGGGTTAAGGCGCGCGCGCCTATCCAACGTACGCGGGTTGCGAAGCCGTTTAAACCACGTCCTTGGGCTACAAGCATTCTCGATTGCAAGCCCACGGTGAATCTCCCATCCTTTGAGCCAAGGGGCGGCCGCCAAGTGGTTCCTGAGCTACCGCGGGAGGAGCGTGGTGGCAGGCCGTTTCGTACCGGGGCTTCAAGCTTGCCCTCCACCATAAGGACATCGAGATCTGCCGCGGCCTGGCCGCCGGAGGGAGGCTAGCCATCGTCGATCTCACTTGGGGATTCGATCGCGTGAGAGCTTGTGAAAAAATCGTCGCGAGCGAACGGAGGTTCCGTCGGAGCGCAGGACCCGGAGTGTATTGCGATACAACGAGGATTCCGAGCGCCGCCGGGACGCGAGATCCCGAGCGCAGCAGAGTTTTTCACAAGCTCTGAGCGGGGGATCGCTTGGATACCCCCCGCCGCCGCACGACTAGCTCAGGTTCTGCGCCGCCACCATGAAATAAAGCATGGGGATCGAGAGCATGGTGTTGAAACGGCTGGCCAGCATGGCGGTGCGAGCAGCCGCCTTCTTCTCCTCGTCCTCTGCCGCCACCAGGCCCAGCACCTTTTGCTGATTGGGCCAGATGATCATCCACACGTTGTAAGCCATGATGAGGCCAAGCCACATCCCGATGCCGATGTAGGTCGGCTGGCCCCAGCTGCCGATCCCGAGGAACAGCGCGCTGAAGAGATAGCCGTTGAAGATCGCGAGGATGAGCCCGGTGACCACGGTGGACAACGCCGCCCAACGGAACCAGAACAGGGCCATCGGGGCGATGACCTTGCTCACCGCCGGCTTCTGCTCATCGGGGATCTGGGGCATCGAGGGGATCTGCACGAAGTTGAAGTACCACAGGAGCCCGATCCACATGACCCCCGAGGCCACGTGCAACCATCGGAACAGGAAGGCGAACCAGGCCTGAGACATCGCGATGGAGCCGGTGAGCAGCGCGAGCACGAAGACCAGCCCGCCCCCGAACAGGAGCGCCCGCTCGAGCTTATCCAGACCGAAGTTGGCTAGGAAATTCAGTACCTTGAGTACAACATTCTTGATCGCGTCCATAGTGGTTTCCCCGCTTCTATTATGGTGTTGGTGCTGCAAGGGCCCGCCCGCCGACGACCGTGGCCTCGAGCGTTCGCTCATAGGATAGCCGATCTCTCGGTACCGCGCCCCCGGCCGGGCTCTGCCGGCCTGTCTTGGCGGCCGCGTGCCATCACAATGCCGCCGCCGTCCGGGGGGTCGGCCTCCTCGGGTTCCCTCGGGTTCATTGGGGGCCGGCAGGCACGAGGCCTGCCCCTACGGGGGGTTTGTTGTCGACGGACCAGCGCCAACCACGGGGCCGCCCCGACTGAGCGCTTCCCCCAGCGCTTCCCCCCGGCACCGGACCCCTTCAGACCGCCAAATCCCCGCCCAGCCCGTCCGGCCAATGACTTCTCGATTGCAAGCCCACGTTGAATCTCCTATCCTTCCCGCAAATTGTGCTGAAGAACGAGAAAGGTCTGGGCCGTACGTCACGATGTCTGTGTCGATCCCGTTCGCCGGATTACCCGCTAGATGGCCACTTCTCAAGACTAATTAGGGTCGTGGGGAGGTTGTACAGGACCCCGGACGTACGAGAGGGTTGGTATCGGCCCGTCCGCCTAATCGGGCGCGGGCGCCGATCCGCGCCTGAAACCGAGGTCTGCGAGGACAGCATGGAACGCGGCCGCGCCCGGGCCGAAGCGGACCGCGTGGGCTGAAAACTCGCGGCGTTCGCGGTAGCTCGCCCTTAGCGCGTCGAACGATCGGCCGAGCGCCGCCCCGGCTCCGGACAGACAGGCCCGCAGGGCCCGATCGTCTTCGCGGACATCATAGGCCAGAAGGACCGCCTCCCGCGGTGCTTCCTCCGGTGAATGCGAGACCAACGTGATCGCCCGTCCCATCGGGCTCGACGCGGACCAACGTCCGGGGATCGCAAAGAGCTCGCATGCGGCGGCATGTAGCATCGATGTCGCCCGGAGCTTGGCGTCGGCGCTGTATCCCGCGATATGTGGGGTCGAAAAGGTGGAGCGGCTCGCCAACTGGGGATCGATGTGCGGCTCGCCTTCCCAGCAGTCGATGACGGTGGCCATGTGGTCCTGGCGCGCCAAGCGCTGCTTCAGGGTAGATTCGTCCACGATCCCGCCACGCGCCGTATTGATCAGGATCACATCGGATTTCATCCGCGACAACGCCTCTCGCCCGATCAAACCCCGGGTGGGGTAGGGGCCTTGGCTCGCCAAGGGCACGTGCAGGGTCACGACGTCGGCGGCGAGCGCCTCGTCCAAAGGGCGGTATCGGGCGTCGCCGCTGGTGTCGGCGAGGGGCGGGTCGTTGACGAGGCATCGGATGCCGAGGGCCGACAAAAGCCGCACCACCCGCGACCCGACCCGACCGCCACCGATCACCCCGGCGGTGGTCTCGGTCAAACGCAGGCCCCGCGCCCCGGCCAGGACCAGGATGGCGCTCGCGACATACTCGGCGACGGCCTGGGCGTTGCTGCCCGGGGCCGCGGCGAAGGCGATCCCCCTGCGAGCCAGGTAGTCGCGATCGATGTGATCGACGCCGCTGGTCGCCGTGCCCACGAAGCGCACGCGGCTGTCGTCCAGGAGCCCGGCATCCACGCGTGTTACGGAGCGCACGAGCAACACGTCGGCATGGCGGACCAGGGAGGGCGTCCACTCGCGCCCCGGCACGAGCTGGACGTTACCCAGATCGGAGAACGCCTCTGCGACCGCGGCAATGTTCGGATCAGCGATGATGTGCATGCCGCTGCCCCATTTTTCTTTTATCTTCTGTGGGGGGCGCCGTTCGCGCAGGACAGGGGTGGGGCGTGGAGAAGCTGCGAGCGCTACTAGGGCTGCTCGGTGATCCCCGCGCCTTCCTTCTTGACGGGCATGAGATCGGTGCGGCTCACGCCGAGCAGCAGCGCGATGGGGCTGGCGATATAAATCGAGGAGAACGTCCCGATGACGACACCGATGATCAAGGTCAACGCGAAGTCATCGATGACATCGCCGCCGAGGAAATAGAGGGCGGTCACCACCATGAGGCTGGTCGGACCGGTGATGAGCGTCCGCGACAGGGTCTCGTTGATGGAGCGATTCATGACCTCGAGGGGCGACTCCCGGCGCAGTCTCCGGAAGTTCTCGCGGATCCGATCGAACACCACGATGGTGTCGTTGATCGAGTAGCCCGCGACCGTCAGGATAGCGGCCAGCATGGTGAGGTCGAACTGGAGTCCCAGGGCGCTGACGAGCCCGGTCGTCAGTAAGAGATCATGCACAGTCGCGATCACCGAAGCGACGGCGAGCCGGAGCTCGAACCGCAAGGCCACGTAGACCAGGATCCCGAACAGCGCAAAGATGAGCGCGAGCCCGCCGTCTTCTACCAGCTCTTCTCCGACCTGTGGTCCCACGAACTCGACCTGACGCACCTCGACGGAGGCCTGCGTGTCTTTTTTCAGGGCATCGAGCACCCGGTTGCTGATCTCCGCGCTCTGCATGCCCGCGTGCGGGGGGATGCGCACGATCACGCCCTTGGCGCTGCCGATATGCTGCACGATCGCCGCATCGAAGCCCGCGGCGGCGAGCTGTTCGCGCACCTCGCCGAGGTCCACCACGCGGTCGTAGGCCACCTCGATCAGCGTGCCGCCGGTGAAGTCGATCCCGAAGTTCAGGCCGCGCGTCCCGAAAGCGATGAACGACAACACGAACAACACCACCGACAGGCCGATCGCGACCCGGCGCGCGCCCATGAAGTCGATCTTCGGTGTGGTCTTGAAGAAATCCATGAGGGCCCCGAAGGTGCTTTTTATCTATTGCTTATTTAGTCGGTATCGAAACCGCCTTTAAACCGCCAGGCGCGCCAGGCGGCGCCCGCCGTACATTACATTGATCACGGCCCGCGTGCCGCTGACCGCCGTGAACATGGAGGTCAGGATCCCGAGCGACAGGGTCACGGCGAAGCCCTTGACTGGCCCGGTGCCGAAGGCGAACAGGACGATACCCGCGATCAGGGTGGTGGTGTTTGAGTCCAAGATGGTGGCGAAGGCCTTTTCGTAGCCCGCGTTGATGCTGGCCTGCGGCGTATTGCGGCTGCGCAGCTCCTCGCGGATGCGCTCGAAGATCAGCACGTTGGCATCGACGGCCATGGCGACGCTCAAGACGATCCCGGCGATCCCGGGCAGGGTCAAGGTCGCCTGGAGGAGCGACATGAGCGCGATCAGGAGGACCAGGTTGAACAACAATGCCAGATCGGCGACGAGACCGAAGACCCCGTAATAGACGCCCGCGAAGATCAAGACCAACACGAAGCCGACGGTGGCGCCCCGTACCCCCTTCTCGATGTTGTCCTGCCCGAGGCTCGGGCCGATGGTGCGTTCCTCCACGATATCGATGGGCGCGGCCAGCGAGCCCGCGCGCAACAGGAGGGCGAGGTTACGGGCCTCCTCGGTGCTGTCGAGCCCGGTGATCTGAAACCGTTTGCTCAACTGCTCGCGGATGGTGGCGACGTTGATGACCTCCTCTACGGTGCGTTTGACCTTCACGGTCTGCCCACCCACGGTCTTGGTGTCCACCTTGTTCTCGATGAACACCACCGCCATGGGCCGGCCGACGTTGTCCTTGGTGGCGCGACTGAAGATCCGGGCGCCCTTGCCATCGAGGGTGATAAAAACGGCCGGCTGGCCCTCGGTCTGATCGATCCCCGAGGCGGCATCGACGATGCGATCGCCCGTCAGCATCACCTGGCGCTTCAGGAGCACCGGTTCGCCTTTGCGGTTCCGGTACAGCTTGGCGCCGACCGGGACCCTGCCCGCCGCCGCGGCCTCTGGATCGCCGTCTTCGTGCACCATGCGGAACTCCAAGGTCGCGGTGGCCCCGAGGATCTCCTTGGCGCGGGCGGTGTCCTGTACGCCGGGGAGCTGTACCACGATGCGCCCCTCGCCCTGTTGCTGGATGATGGGCTCCGCGACCCCGAGCTCGTTCACACGATTGCGCAAGGTGGTCAGGTTCTGCTGCAGGGCCAGCTTGCGTTGTTCCTTCAAATACTCGGGTTTGACCGTGAGCCTGAGTGCCGGGTCCGTCCCCTGGTCCTCTTCGGCCGCCGACAGATCGGGGGCTTCTTCGCCGATGATGGCCGCCGCCTTGGAACGGCCGTCGGCATCGCGGAAGGTGAGGAGGATACCGCCGTCTTCCTCTCGCGCCACGGTCTTGTAACGCAGTTTGTTCTCGCGCAGGAGCGAGCGGAGATCGGATACGAAGCGCTCCTCGACCATGCGCCCGGCGGCCTGCATGTCCACCTCCATGAGGAAATGGACCCCGCCACGCAGATCGAGACCCAGGAACATGGGCTCTGCGCCGATGGCACGCAGCCACGCGGGGGTCGCGGAGGCCAGGTTCAAGGCCACCACGTAGTCGTCGCCGAGGGCGCCGGCGACGACCTCCTTGGCCTTGAGCTGGCGCTCGGTATCGGCGAAGCGCACCAGGATGCTGCGCGCGTCGCGTTCCAGCGCCAAGGGCTTGAGCCCGGCGCCCTTGAGCGCGTCCGCGATGCGGCCTTCCAGCCCGGAATCGATGGGGGCGGCGCGCACCGGGTTGACCTGCAGGGCCGGGTTGTCACCGTAGAGGTTGGGCAGGGCATAGACCAACCCGAGCGTGAGCACGGCCAGGATCAGCAGGTTCTTCCACAGCGGATAGCGATTCATCGAGCGGGCGCCTGCCGGGGCGTGCTAGAGGGGGGACTTGACGGTGCCCTTGGGGACCGTATTGGAGATGGCCTGACGCTGGACCTTGACCTTGATGTCGCTGCCGAGATCAATGAGCACGAAATTGTCGCCCACGTCCATGATCTTCCCGAGCAGCCCCCCGCTGGTCACGACCTCATCGCCCCTGGTGAGCGATTCGAGCATCTTCTTCTGTTCCTTGGCGCGCTTGTTCTGGGGGCGGATCAGCATCAGGTAGATGAGCAAGAGGAGAAACACGATGGGGAGCATCTCGATGAAGGCGGCCAGCCCCGAAGACCCCCCGGCTCCAGAGCCCTGCGCATAGGCGTCGGCGATCAAAAATTCCATCCACTCCCTCTGTGATTGGTTAAGGCTCACGCGCCAAGGCCGGCCGGCCTGGCCCGGCGGATCGGCTATCCTCCACTACCGGTGCGGCGCCGCAGCGAAGCGGAGAAGGCGGACGGAGCGCGGATGCGCCGGAGGAATCGACTCGCGGTTACCACGTGATCACGGAGGGCTATTATGACACAGGCGGTGTGTTTTGCGAGCGCTTTGCGTAGAACGCCGCGGCGCAGCCATCGAGGTTGCCGGTCTCGATGGCGGAGCGCAGACCCCGCATGAGGTCCTGGTAATAGCAGAGGTTATGGTAGCTCAGGAGCCGTGCGCCCAGGATCTCGCCGGCCCGATCCAGGTGGTGGAGATAGGCACGGCTGTAGTCCCGGCAGGTCGGGCAGGGGCAGTCCTCGTCCAGAGGCGCGGTGTCGTTGCGATAGCGGCTATTGCGGATGCGGACCACGCCGCGCGAGGTGTAGAGGTGGCCGTTGCGGGCGTTACGGGTCGGGAGCACGCAGTCGAACAGGTCCATGCCGCGGCGCACCGCCTCGACCAGGTCTTCCGGGGTGCCGACCCCCATGAGATAGCGCGGACGGTCCGCGGGCATGCGCTCCGCGAGGTGTCCCACCAGATCGAGCATGTCGGTCTTCGGCTCACCGACCGACAGGCCGCCCAGGGCGTAGCCGTCGAAGCCGATCTCCAGGAGTCCGGCGAGCGAGCGCTCGCGGAGGTGCGAGAAGACACCGCCTTGGACGATGCCGAAGAGGAGACCGGGTCCGCTGCCGTGGGCC